>JACOTV010000046.1 GCA_016178125.1 Candidatus Microgenomates bacterium
AACCCGGCAGTAGCATCTACCTCATTCATTTCCCCATCAATAGAAAAAGACGGAGAATACACTTTTTATTTGGGCGCCTACACAGCAGGCACTCCGCCCACATTTGGTACTTCAGCGGCCGAAGACATCCGTCTTTGTTTTGGAAGTTCGGGCAATCAACCGGCGCTCGACATCGCCGTTATAAAATCTGGCGCCCCAAAAATACGTCGGTATGTAGTCGATCCACAAAGCCGTATTGCAAACGTGACGACCGGGACTGCTGGATGTGCAGGAAATACCACTTCAACATCGTTTTCGTATAGTTATACGATTCCGGGGACTGAAGTTGGGACTGATGCACGCCTGATGATCGTTAAAACGCTCTATTCATCAACGCAACTTATGTTTATACGCGCCTCAGGAGTGACCGCCTTTCCTTCACAGGGCACAATCATTCAATCTTCTGCCACATCGGCAAACAGTGGGGTGACCAAGAAGATTCAACTGTTTCAATCGTATCCACTGATTCCGGTCGAATTCTTCTCGACGATCTTGTAAGAAGGTCTAGGTAAATTTCTCGAAGTGGATGTGCTTTTTTTCGATCCCCTGGGCAAGAAGCATTTCGCGAAGCGCGTCTATGACCACAACCCCGCCACAAACATAAAATTCATACTGCCCATATGGCGTGAACTGGGGCAAGATGTGGGGAATGAGCGCGCGATCGATGGAACCGCGGTTCTTTTTGTGCAAGTTCTTCAAACTCGTCAAAGTAGTAGAGTTCGCTAAAACGGCGCATTCCCCAGTACAAATGAATATCTCGCGTCAAGGGACCCTTATGCACTTCGTCTAAAATCATACTTCGAAAGGGAACAATACCCGTGTTGGTTGCAAGCATTATGATATCGCGCCCGCCGTCTTTCATGGTAAATACACCGGCGGGAGCCTGAAACGCCATTTCATCGCCGACTTTCATGGCGTCGACATACTTCGTCGCTACCCCGCCTTCAACGCGCTTTACCACCAGCTCAATAGTGTCGGTATCTGGCGAATTCGCCATCGAATACAAACGCCTGGCGAATTCGCCATTCTTCTGAGGTACATGCATAATGAGGTATTGTCCCGCGACAAAATCAACACGCTGCCCCGGGGGGAGTGCAAACGTGAGAATATAAATATCAGGTTTAACCGTCTTCTTATCGATCAGTTTAGCCGTATAGGATTGGAAGGACATAGCGTATTATAGCTTAGCGCGCTGTGCGATTTCGGCTTCAACCAAATCGCGAGGACGGCCGTACTTAAGGCGTGACAACTGGATAACCGCTTGTGCAATTTTCTCACCCTTTGCCTTGGCGGCCATATGCTTGTCATAATCCTTGGTTAGGTCGATCGAAAACGGATTAACCGGTTCATTATTTACGATGGTTTTCATGTATGCGTGAAAGCGCTCTTGGTTCACAATATCTGACTCACCAAAATAGGGCTGGAATTCGCGCTGTAGGAACGATGCATCGGTTACACCGGTCCTTAGCACCATCATCGTACCAACGTTACCGAATACGGCGTTTTTGACCTCTTCGTCCATTTGGCCAATAAACTGATTCGCCACAGTAAGCGCAAGTTTATATTTTCGCGCCTCCGAGAGAATGGTTGCAAAGTCTGGCGTCGCAAAATTCTGAAACTCATCGACATACAAAAAGAACTCCCGTCGCTTTTCCATAGGAGTGTCCACCCGACTCATCGCAGCGGCCAATATTTTTGGCACGATCAATAGACCAAGAAAGGTCGAATTTTCTTCGCCCAGTTTTCCTTTTGAAAGATTAATCAAAAGAATTTTTCCCTCATCCATCACATGGCGGAAATCAAACGACGACTTTGATTGTCCAATAATGTTACGCATCATTTTATTGGTTACAAAACGACCAAATTTTGAAACGATGTAATCCAAAACTTCGGATTTATGGAAGTCACTCGTTTGTGCAATCTGATCGGTCCAGTAACGACGAATAATTGGATCTTGGACCTTGGGAAGAAGCTCTTGGACAAATTTCTGATCGGTCATCACGCGTACAATTTCGATAAACGTTGAGCCTTCATCGGACATAATGGTGAGCATTGCATTACGCACCGCATGCTCAAAGCGTGGACCAATGATACCCGTGCGCTGTGGATCGTACAGCTTGTACATAAGATTGATAATCGCGCCCGTTATAAAATGCTTTTGTTCCTCAGTTTGGGCCTCCAGGAGATTCAATCCCATAGGCCGTTCGGTATCTGAGGGGTCGAACAAGATCACGTCCTCGGCACGGCTTGGGGGGATAAACCTCAGGGCATCCTCAATAAGATCGCCGTGCGGATCAATCACGCAAACACCATGTCCGGCTTCAATGTCTTGCTTAATCATTTCAATTAACAATTCCGACTTACCGGTACCCGTTCTTCCGATTATGTACGCATGGCGCATACGATCCTTGTCATGAATGTTGACCGGGCGTCGTACACCACGATAATGCGCATAGCCTACAAATGTTCCACCAGACGAAGGAACTTCGGCCGAGACCGGCATATTCTTTGCCTTAAGCCACTGTATGTGCGGTGTCTCGACGGTTTTATTGGGAAAGTGAAAGATTGCGGCGAGTTCCTCAGACGATAAAATCGATGATGTTTGCCATCCAAAAATCTCAAACACCGGAAAAAATCGATAAATTACGTCGAGCATAAATTCTCCTTTAAAATGAAGCTTTGCGCTCGTGAAGGAGTTTGAGTTTGAGTCGAATTGGCCAAACGCATTTTTCATATTACGAAGATGGGCGTCTGCTAATTGTTTCGTCGGCGAGGAAACAACCAATCTAATTGCCGTATCGAACCCCGGTTTTGACGCTTTTTCTTCGATACGCTCGAGTGCCTTCGCATCGGTTTTAAACGTGGCTTTTTCGGGGTTTGCTTCGTCTTTTTTGGTTGAGGACACATAACTCTTTCCGGCGGTTTTCCATTTTTTCCCGGCCGGGCGAAGCAAAATTTGAATCATCGCGCCTTCATCGTCGTCCATCCGCGACAGCTCGGAAATAATACTGTTTAGTGAATCATTCGGCAGGTCTTTATAGGACTTAAGTGGCATGTAAGGCGCACCTTTGGTAACAAGCGCAGCGTAGCTTACTTTTCCGTCCTGGGTAAAAATATTGGGCTCATCGACTTTTTTAATGTCGGCATTTGAATAGTATCCATATATGATTTTCTCAACTAGATCGATCAGTTTGTTGGGCGCCGACACATAAAATCGTATATCGGTTTTTTTTCCTACAATTTCAAATGCAACGACATCGTCGACCTCGAGAAACGAGAAGAACCCCGACTTAGAAAGAGAAGAGAGCGACGAAAACATTTGCTCAGCGGCGTCAATTTTAATTTCATTATCTTTGGGAAGCTTTACCTCGAGGGTGATCATTTCCATTGACGCTTTTTCCCGTTTCTTAAGCCGCGTCATAATGATGTAGATATACATCGCAAGCCATGTAAGAAGACCCGCCATAAGTGCGGCGAAAAGGGCAAGCAGAACGACCATGATATTCC
>JACOTV010000047.1 GCA_016178125.1 Candidatus Microgenomates bacterium
CGAAACAATATGAATATAAAAATAACATACGATTGGCTGTTGGAATTCTTAGACACTGATGCTGATCCGTATGAATTGCAAAAATATTTGTCACTCTGTGGTCCAGGAGTAGAGCGTATCGAAAAGATAGGTGACGATTATACCTTGGATATCGAAGTCACCACTAACCGCGTTGATATGGCAAGCGTTTTCGGCATCGCCCAAGAAGCACAAGCTATTCTTCCTCGGTTTGGAAAAAAAGCAAAACTGAAACAGAATCCACTGACAGACTTAGGTTTCTCAAGGGTGAATCCAAACGCCGAGACGACGCTTCCTCTTGAGGTCTCGATATCGGAACCAACGCTTGCGTCGCGAATTACCATGATCGTTTTATCAGACATTCATCTTGGAGCATCACCTGAGAAAATAAAACGTCGTTTAGAATTGTGCGATATAAGATCAATCAATAACGCAGTCGACGTAACAAATTACGTCATGCTCGCCGTGGGTCAACCCGCCCATGTATATGACTATGACCGTATCGGTGGACACAAAATGATATTTCGCGAGAGTCAGAAGGGTGAAGTGCTAAAGACACTTGATGGAAAAGAAATCAAGCTCCCCGGAGGAGACATCGTCGTTGAGGATGGCGACGGCAACCTGATAGATCTCTGCGGAATCATGGGCGGCGAGGGATCGGCGGTAAACGATAATACAAAGAGCGTCGTGCTCTTTATGCAAACATACGATAAAAAGAGAATACGAAAAACATCGATGCTTACCGGGCAACGATCGATGGCGGCGACCTATTTTGAAAAAGGGCTCGACGAAGAACGCGTTGAACCGGCGATCGCGTTCGGCGTACAACTTATGCAGGAGCTAACAAAAGCGAAGGTCTCTTCAACAATCATTGATCTATTTCCAAAACCCAATAAAACCCATTCGATCTCGGTTGATCATGCATATATCGTAACGCGTATTGGTGTCGATATTCCACCTGGTGAAATGAAGGCAATTCTTGATAATCTCGGGTTCACCGTTGAATTGTCGGGTAGCATATTGAAAATCAATGTGCCTTTTTGGAGAACTCATGATATCGAAATTCCCGAAGACATCATCGAAGAAATTGCGCGCATTTATGGATATCACAATTTACCAAACAATCTTCCTCCAGCGGTGTTCATTCGACAACCCAAAGATATAGAACATCTATTCTTGTACCAATCTAAAATCAAGTATTTTCTCAAGCATCTTGGTTTGCATGAATCAATGAACTATTCAATGATTTCAGACGAAATGATCGCGAGCATGGATATCAATCCCTCGCATCACCTAAGACTTGCAAATACCATCTCAGAAGAATTGCAAAGTATGCGTATTTCTTTGTTGCCCTCAATCGTAAAAAACATCAAAGACAATACCGGAAAGCGCGACGAACTAAAATTCTTCGAAGTTTCAAAGGTATACTACCCGCACATAAAAAACCAGGCTGATGATTCTTGTCCTCCCGGTCCGGCAACTGACCTATGAATTGCGATCAGGGAATGTAGACATGTTCTCAAAAAATATGCAGGTCGATTTTATAGTCGAGGGAAAAACGGTCGGAACAGTCGGTAAATTATCTTCGCCACTTCAGGAGAAAAACGGGTTAAAGTCGCCCACATACCTGGCAGGTTTTGATCTTCAATCTCTGATTGACCATGCAAAGTTACTGCCCGAATATATGCAGATTAATCCCCATGCGACGATTAAGCTGGACCTGACAATCGAAAATCCTCAACTATCGTATGCCGACATGGTGGCTCGGGCAAAGGCAACATCCAATCTTCTCCAAGAAGTTGAATTTGTCGGAAAGTTTAAGTCGAATATTACTGTACGGTTTTATTTCTCGTCTCGCGAAAAAAATATAACCGATGGGGAAGCACAGGCCGATTTGGAGAAGATCAAAAAAATAATCGCGTAAGTAGTGACGTGCAAATCTTTTTCATACACTAATTTTACATACTGAGACTATCATAGCGAAGTGAGTACGTCTCTGGTTCTCAAAATAATCGCGGATGAAATAGCTGCATGTAAAATCTGCAGAGACGCAGGATGGGGGAGGCAGGTATTTGGTGAAGGGAATCCAAACGCAACAGTTATGTTCGTTGGCGAGGCGCCCGGACGCCAAGAAGCGTTGTCCGGGCGCCCTTTTATAGGTCCATCCGGAAAATTACTGCGCAAAATGATCCCACAAATCGGGCTTACCGAAGAAGAAGTTTACATAACGAGTCCTGTTAAATATTTCCCTAATCATCGTACTCCCACGGCAGGCGATATTCTTCATAGTAAAACGCATTTTGCAAAACAAGTTGTCGCTATAAATCCTAAAATAATCGTTCTTCTGGGTCGAACTGCCGCCGAAGCGTTGTTACCGCAGAAGGTCCTGGTGATGAAAGACCACGGGAAGATGTTTGAGGAGACGGACAGGAAATACTTTTTAACGATTCATCCGGCAGCAGTAGTGCGCTTTAGAAAAAATCTCCCGATATTCGTGGAGGATTTTCATAGATTGAAGAATATTATTGCGGATTTGGGGTAGGTTGTCCTTCATCCCAGTTTTTCTTGACGCCGATTTTAATAGTAGAAGATCCTTCTTTATCCTTTTCGTTTTTCACAACTACCTTAATTTCGTACACACCATCGGGCACATTAAATGTTTCATCAAGGTCTGAACGATTTCCATCGCGGTTCCATTTTTCTTCATTATTGAAAAAAATCTTGGTACTTTTTATAGGAGCAATCGAAGTAATAGTTGCTTTTACGTTTACGTTATTGTCGTCAACACGCGCATGATCACTGGGGGTTTTAATGGACACAGCGACGTCGTCTTGGCGTGCGTCAGAGTTTTCTGTCGGGAACTTAAATTTTTCGTCTCCTTTGTCGCCTTGTTCTTTGCTCCACGCATTTATTGCCTCCTGCCAGCGGTTCTTACCGTCTCCTGAAACGGGATCATTTTCAGTAATCACCACAAAGTCCTTTTCGTCATAATTATTTGTGCGAATTTCTACATCGTTTGCTAATTTTCCGGTGGATTTTGATATCTTTAGCTTTTTATAAAACGGAGAAATATCTTTGGGTTCGGTTCCGTCGATAAAATATTCTGAACGGGTAGGGTAGCCATCTTTAGGAAGTCCCCCCAAGAAGCCATCGATTACGACCGCCTTAACTTTATCGGGCTTGGCCATTATGCCATCTTTATATTCCTTTGCCAATAGTGCTCGCATGATACGACTCCATATTGGCGAGGCACCTGTCACCCCCGAGGCAATCTTGGGATTCATCGGCGAATTGTCGTTATTCCCCACCCACACGCCAACAGTTACATCGTTGGTAAATCCGATGGTCCAGTTATCGCGCTTATCGTTTGTAGTACCTGTTTTAACAGCGACCGTTTTCCCGGGGATATTGAGATACGAACTGGGGCCAAACGCATCCATGCGGGCATTATTGTCAGACAAAATATGCGAAATAAGGAATGTTGATTCCGGCGAAATCACTTGCCTTTCAGGGGTATCTTTTTTTGTAAAAAGAGTCTTCCCCTTGAAGTCTTTTATTTCAGTAATGGCCGATAATTCGCGTTGCTTTCCCTCACGCGCGAACACCGAAAATGCGCCGGTCATATCAAGGAGGGTTGTTTCTCCGCCTCCCAGGGTTATGGCAAGACCAAATCGATTAATATTTGCCTGGGTAGGTGCAAAACTTTCAAGTCCCATCGCTTCGGCCTTTTTCAAAAAATCACGTACCCCAACCATCGCAAGCATCTTAACCGCAGGTATGTTGTACGAATTACCAAGCGCAAACCTCACTTGCACGGGCCCTCGGAATTTACCGTCGTAATTTACTGGCTCGTAATTTTTATCAGCACCATCGGGGAACTGAGTTTTAAGGTCCATGATTACGGTCGAGGGGGTGTATCCTTTTTCAAAAGCCGTAGCGTAAGTAATGGGTTTAATGGTCGATCCCGGCTGACGCATACCTACTGCGGCATTGAATTTTCCATAGTCTTGATTGTTGTAGTCATACGATCCAACCATTGCCAAGACTTCACCACTTTTGGAATCGAGTACAACAGCTGCGCCATTTCCAACGTCGTATCCTTTGAGTTTTTCAATTTCTTCTTTAACGATCTTTTCGGCGGACTGTTGAACATCTCGCTTAAGTGTTGTCTTTACACGAATTCCTTGGTCCAACAGTTTTACGCCGTATTCCTTTTCGATGAGTTCTTTTACATAGAAAACAAAATGGGGGGCCGTGATAGCAAGTTTTGGAACCGTAAATTTGAGCTTTTCTAGTTCTTTCAATGCCTTATCTTCGTCTTCACGTTTTATATATCCGTCTTCACGCATGCGGCGAAGCACGTCTTTGGTGCGAGGCTTCCACGCATCTTTTTCGCCGATAAATGGCGAGAACCGAGAGGGCGACTGGGGGAGTCCGGCAATAAACGCAGACTCAAGAATAGTGAGATCTTTGGGTGCTTTATCAAAATATCCACGCGCCGCAGACCCGACGCCCCAGAAACTTCCTCCATAAGGCACCTCGTTTAAATACATGTTCAGAATTTGGTCTTTGGTATATCGGCGCTCAACTTCGGTTGCGAGAATAATCTCTTTAATTTTGCGGCTCGGCGTTTGACGTGCATCAAGGAGTACATTCTTGATGAGCTGCTGAGTTATAGTCGATCCTCCCTGAAATCCTTGCTTAGTAACGATTGAGAAGAGTGCGCGGATAATACCGGTTTCTGAGAATCCCTTATGGCGATAAAAATTCTTGTCTTCTATTGCAACGGTTGCATCCTTCACATATTTTGAAATTTCGTTTGACTCGACAGGTACACGATTGCGATCTTTATACATTTCAAATAACACTTTTCCATCACGGTCATAGAATACGGTCGCAGACTGAGCGGTTTGTGAGAGTTTACCAGGCGCCGGAAGGTCGCGCGAGAACCACGCAAATACTCCAAACATGCCAATTACCCCAACAAGAATAAGACCGACTACAACTAAGAGTAACCGATTAGTAAAGCGGGGCTTGCGAGACGAACGCCGAGAGCGCATAGGACGGTTCTGATGCATCCAACAAAAATAAATCTGCTGTCGTCGGCTGAAGGCATGGTGCCATTCTGACCTTTTAACAATGGCGTAACGTCTGCGCGCATACCGGTTTCCATTTTCATAGGATATTCGCACCCATTATATTCGCCGACTTCGGCCACATACGAGTAATTTTTGAATGACAATAAAAACCCACCGCTCCCGCTTGCAGAGTTGGCTATCATGCTCGGCATCAGTGCCACGAGTTGTGAGCGTCGATCGATAGCAGTGTTTATAAATTCGGGCAGCGCAAGCATTGCTTTTTGGTCACTAAGCACGGGAATCTGATCAGGGTCTATTTCTTCGGCTACTTGTCGGGATCGGGTATACCAGCCGGCAGCTCGCGTTCTAAATATATCTAGCTCAGGCATTGGCGTTCTAACCGTATGAAAGTATTGACGATATGTTTGCTCACTAAAATTATCGGTAAGGTCTTCATACCACTGAGGTCTATCACAGAGATTATCGAAGTCATGTATGAATTCTTGTTCATGATAAGACATGATTCTATCTCTCTGCAACAAGTCAGTGTGTGGTTCTTTTGTTGCTACCTGACGGTAGGCATAAGATCTGAGCATCTGCGTGAGTGCGTTTGAATCATACCGATCACCAACCGCTATAAGTGCGGCGTGCGCACCAGGCAACCAGCTACCTCGAATTAGGCCCTGTATCTCTTCGGTATTTAATAACCCTCGACGCTCTTTTAGGGCATAAGAAGCCTCCCAACCAAGATGGGTATTTGCTGTGCCAGACCTTAACAGGTGCGTTTGTATTTCACTCCTCATATGACTTATAGTATTTTACCCGTTCTAGGCTCCTTTTTCAACTAAAAACATCTAGTATAATTGATTACATATGGCAAAGAAAAAAATGACCAAGGAGCTTGCGATGAAGATTATTATTACTGTTTCAACAGTACTGCTTATTTTGTCTTCACTCGCCCCGATGTTTATGCGCTGACTTGTATAATACGGGTATGCTCACCACTCCTATTGAACAGCTTCCCGGAACGAGTGTTTTAACCGTTAAACGGCTGAAAGCCGCAGGCATTAATACCTATTGGGACCTTCTGAATTACTTCCCGTTTCGTCACGAAGACCGTACCGCAACGACTCCTATATTTTCGCTACAGCCCGGCGACCATGTGACCGTATCGGGGACTGTGACCGATGTAAAAAATGAGTTTACGAGGCGAGGAATGAAGATACAGAAGGTGAAGCTCGTTGACGATACAGGTGCAGTTACCTTAACCTGGTTTAATCAGTACTACATTGTAACGACTATCAAACCCGGCATGAAGATTGCTGCATGGGGAGCAGTAAAAACCAGTGGCAATGCAAAAACGCTCATTCCCCAAGAATATGAAATTCTTGAGGAAAACGGTCGGAAACCCCTACACATGTTTCGGCTGGTTCCTATTTATTCGGCGAAGCGCGGACTATCGAGTAAAACGATTCGGGAAAAAATCTGGTACGCAGTTACTCAACTACAAGGCACTGAAAACAAGAGCGTTGAGTTTCTCCCGAACGAGATTCTCGCAAAGTATGATCTTATTCCCGAAATCGATGCGTACCTCACGATCCACTTCCCATCAAACGCCGAATTATTGCGACATGCAAAAACACGCCTTTCGTTTGACGAGCTTTTCATAATTCATTTGGCAACGCGCTTGGTCAAGGAAGAATGGAAAAAAGAAAAAGTAGGTCACCAGTTCGAATACAAAACTCACAAAACCAAGATAGACAAATTTATACAATCACTGCCGTTTGAACTAACGAATTCTCAAAAAAAAGTAGTCGATGACATCTTGACTGACGTACAGAAACCAAACCCGATGAACCGTTTCTTGCAAGGCGACGTCGGCAGTGGTAAAACCGTTGTTGCGGCAGTCGCCGCATACCTTTCTCACCTAAACGGATTCCAAACACTCGTTATGGCACCGACCGAGATATTAGCTCAACAGCATTACATTACGCTCCAGAAGATGTTGAGTAAGACAGCTATGAAAGTCGCGCTCCAAACGAGTTCACACAAGACGATTAAGAGTCCGTCATTGCGAGCGAACGTGACGCAATCTCCTATGGAACCTCACTACGACATTATCGTCGGCACTCATGCGCTCCTTAATCAGAAACTCAATTTTAAA
>JACOTV010000048.1 GCA_016178125.1 Candidatus Microgenomates bacterium
CCCAATAACTACACCAGCATGGGTAGCCTTTGAGGCTCTACCAGGCTCCTTTGACGAGGTTAAATAATCGCCGGCTTTTATGTCTTCTGAGGAGCTGGCTATCTTAACAGGGACCCTTCCTTTGAGTGCGATGGGGCGAGGGTTATCTTCTTTTTTCAAATTGTGTCCTACGCTTATGAAGTCACCGTAATTGTCTGAAATAACGCCTAATAGATGTTTGTCGCCAATAGTGGCTGCCGGAACAAGCTTTCGTATATATTGACCATCGGTTGTTTGTACCTCTTGGCTACTGAGGCTCATGACTTCTCCGTAGTCGGCGCCCTCTTGTACCGGATACATTTCGGCAAAGTCGGCCGTTGGAGTTGAAGAACAGTCAACAATAGCCTCATTATCGGTTCCTGATTGAGTTTGGTGACATAGTGCATTTACCGTTGCGGTGCCTGCGATGTCAAGCTTGGTTGTTCCCGATGTCACGGTAGTCCCAGCGGCAAAGTTTCCGCCAACATTGGTTTGATCGTCAAGGTTGATAACACCACTGCCGTTGGCCACAAGTGTGAGATCTTCGTCGGCATGAGTAGTTATATCTATGGTATTACCCCCAAAACTGGCGCTTCCAACGACGGCTAGTGCGCTTGAAGGGGCTGCCGTGTTAATACCAAGGTATCCGGTCCGAATAAAAGAGGGATTGCCCGTCGTGCCACTCAGCTTGATGTTTGCCGATGCCGTAGCTGTCCCCCCCAGAAGCAGATCTCCTGTCAATTGGCTGGAGCCTGAGGCTACCGAGGTACTGATCTTTGCAACAGAAGTCGGTTCAAGCCCGGTTGTACAGTATCGCTCGTTTTCGTCAAAGCAAATGCGATTTAAAGGCCCCACAGAGCCCGAAACCTCGAGTCTAAAGTAGGCGGGATTGGCTGTCCCTACGCCTACATTCCCGTTCTGAGCTACGACCAGTCTTTCAGTCTCTGAGCCGCCCGTTAAGAAGCGTATCCGTCCGCTTTCGGTCGCCGATAGGTTCAAATCGCCATCAGCCCCGGTTTGAAGGAGTAGCGATCTGCTACTGGTAATCTTAAAATCATCGCTAACTGAGCTTGCGTTGATATCGGGAGATTCGCTCTGGAGGCTAATTTCTCCCCGGCTGTTAATATAAGGTATATTGTTAGTGCCACTCCCTAAGGCCATCCCACTAATCTTCATCGCACTGTCAGCAAGACCGACATTTGCGATCTGCTGTCGGGGCTTCATTTCAGCATTTGTTCCAACGGTAACCCCTAAATATAGTGGGCTTGCCGCCGTGAAAAGGTCAGAGGGGATTTTTTTGTCGCATCCAATGGTGTTAATATTTCGCTCCGAAGAACCGATAGCGACCTCAAAATTGCCTTCTACATCGGGATAAACCGTACAGGCATTGCTTTCAAAAAGGGCACCATTTGCGGTTGGAGACTTGTACAATTTAAAACGGACGTCTGTTTTTTGATTAATAGGGTTTCCTAACGTGTCAGTAAGTCTGCCACGAAATGTTAGCACCCGAGTCCCACCTTTGCCGACTTGAGAAAGGAATGGAATATTCGTAGGCTGAGAACTGGCCGATTTAAACGCAGGGCTATTAAATATAATAGAAGTTATCGCCATAACGGCGATTAAGGCAAAAGACCACGAACGGGACTTTTTATCATGGTCGAGTGGTGAATTTTGCGAATGTGCAGTCGCTTTATCTTGTTCTGATAGTCTAATTTCAGGAGTAGTCTCGACTGTGCTCTCTTGAGTCTCAGTTGGTTGAGAATTAGTTAGTTCTTTTTCTGCTTTCTTTAACGTTTTTAGGTAGTTATCTACTATAAGGTCGTTGCTCAGTAAGTATTTAAGGAACCCGCTGAGGCTACTAATACGACGTTTAACGGTCTTAGACGAAGTGTTATTCAGATTTAAGTAGTCGATATACCTCTTAATCGAATTCGTGTCTATATGGTCAAAATAGGACACACTCGAAGCTGGTGCATCAAGGCTAGCCGCACTTTTGTATGTCTGTTGATACCAACCTAAGAAGTAACGCAAGTCTGATATATAGTTCTTTACCGTATTTGTTCTGAGAGACTTATTTCCCGAAGAGATGTATATTTTAAATCCAGCCTCTATATTTGCAAAATTATACCCTTGGTCCATACATATTTCATCGTAGAAGGAGTTTTAGGCTTTGTCAAGGTACAATGATTCAAAAAATATGATCAAAGTTTGAAGCTAAATATAATAAACAGCCTAGGCTACTATTGGTGTTAATAGTATTATTTAATTGCATTTAATATTAATAACGCACTATTCTAAATATGTCTATAGATATCAATATATATCAATATGCTTATAGTATTCATAGATCGGCAAGCGAAAGATATAGTATTTTGGTTCAAGGCTGCTGAGGCTAACATATATATGCCTCTAAATCGCCACTCACGGCATATATGAAGGGTAGGATGGCTATCTGCAGATCAACTAGTATGACGCCTGCGAGGTACTAAGATAATATCTTATTAATTTGTACAAGATACACGAACGTAGAGTATGTATAAGTTCGAGTCTGCTATCCAGAGGTTGGACACGCACTATAAGTCTATATATTTCGATGGTGAGTAGGTGTCTACTGAATCAGATGCATGCCTGTCAAAGTGAATATAGCAGTCCGTATAGCATTTTGCTAAACTATTTCTAGTAGCCTCAAGGTTGACAGGATAACATATCTGCTCACAGACGCCTAGTTAGCTTCATATATGCGTGCAATATGCATAAACGTTTAATAATGTCATACACCAGGCTTATATTACGCACAATCTGTGCCTAAAAATCACGAGAGTGTATTATCTATTGACATTAAATAGTACGTTTGTTACATTTACGGAATGGGAGTAAAAGAGCGTCGTACGAAGTTATTACTAGCGTTTTTTTTACTGTCGGACATGAATGAGGCTAATGTCCGGGTTAACGACGAGTTCTACAAAATCTTCGACATACCTGCCAACAATAAGACGAAGGCGAATATTAAGAAGTTAGTTAATGATGGTCTTATTACAACGGACGGCAAATCTGATGAGTATAAGATTACTCAGTCTGGCCTCAATGAATTAGCTCTCGACTTTCCATTCGTCCGTTACATTAACAGCTCGTGGGATGGTATTTGGCGAATTGTCTCTTATGAAATTCCGGAGAAAAAGCGCGAGATGCGTGACCGCTTAAGACGAGAAATGGCGGGATGGGGTCTTGGCCCTTGGCATAGGTCCTTCTGGGTCACTCCGCATCCTATCATTGATAACTTACATCTGCTAATTAAGGGAAAGGATGAATCTCAGTATGTACAGGCGTTTGAATCTGATCATAAATTGGGTGATCGCGATGTCTTAATTGAGAAAGTGTGGGGACGATCAAGCCTCGAAGAGAAATACAAGCTCCTTTTCAAACGTTGGCACGAAATATTATCGCTCGATGATGACAAGCACACAAAGTTTTCAAAGGTAGTAGGTCACTATGTAGGAATGCTACGTATAGATCCGGGTCTACCAAAAGAGCTCGTTGGTGATAAATGGATCGGAAACGAAGCGTACACTATTTATAAAGAAATCAAGAACATACTCCTTACTCCTTAGAGTCGATACACTATATCGTTTCCACTCGCCATGTTTATAACGCTCAAATTACTGTATGTATTTAACGTCTGTAAATGATCAGGCGTAATCTGAGTGTTATTTATCAGAAGCGTCGCATGCTCTGCTAAACCCAAAAATCTTGTGAGAGTCCCCACTGGTAAGCCATATTCTGGAATCTTAATAAATAGCCTTCGCACAGGGTCCTGTTGTAAGAGGCTATCTGCTTGGTGAGTCTGGTTATAGCCGATAACTTCTACTTTTGAGTCATATTCCCGTAGCGACACAGTCAATCGTGGCTCAAGCATGGATATATTAGTTTCGTCTGAACGTTTTAGATCTGTCTCTATAGTCATAATTGCATCTACAAGATGCATCTCTTCATGATCAACGACCGTGTGTATTTGTGTGCCTTTATAGGTAAGTTGTTTTAGTAGGCGAATATAGCTAGCGGGAACCTTATTAGGACTACTAACAAAAAGATGACTTATGTCGTAGCGCCGAGCAAGAAAAGAGTAGCCAGAATACTCTGATTTCTTAACGTTCGTAAGAATGGCATACTCAATTGTTCGATCGTAGAAGGGCATGTGCTTGCCCAGGCAGGAGGTAATGAGACTATTTGGTCCAGCATCTATAAGAACATCGACTTGATTTTGAATACGAATATACGTTGCATCTCCACGACCCACATTACAAAACACTATCAATGTACGCTGATCGTGAAGATAAAGAAAAAACAACATGCAAAAAAACACAGCCGTATAGAATAAAATCAAAACTGCTAGTTGCCGAGAAATAATACTTTGATGCATAGCAAACTAAAACTGGACAAATGAATAGGGAACACTTCCTAACAAGTGAATAACAAAAACAAGATACGAAGTAAGTGCAAATTCAATCAGTGCGAATGGTAGCCCAAGATAAAAATTACATTTTCCCAGAATTGCTGCGAAAAACCCAAAGAGCATAACCGGTGTGACGATCCAGCCAGTGAACAAATTGGCGATAGGCGCGATAAATGAAATTTGGCGGAAATGCCAAAATATAAGAGGGGTCGTAAAAAGTTGGGCGGCGAGTGAGGGCTTGAGCTCTTTCCATAAAAAACTACTTGTCGATTTTGTTCCACCAAAGAGAATAATTCCAAGCGTTGCTCCATATGATAAATTAAACGACAGTGTCCCGAGCATCTGAGGAAACAGAAGTCCGGTTACAACTCCCGACAGAAAAAGTGAATAAATAGCGAGATTTTTTCGACGATATAGTATAGAAAGCTCAGCCACGACACCCATGACCCCTGCACGCACGATTGGAGCCTGAGCTCCGACAAAAAGTATGAAGATCACAATTGCGCAGATAATAAGAATGACTGCTAATCGACGGTGGAGAAATCCCAGGAGGGAGCCTAGGATTGCCCCAAGTATCGTTATGTTTGTTCCTGAAAGTACAACCATGTGAAGAAGACCGGTTTTCTTAATAGCCTCATAAAACAATGTATTTTTACTCAATTGGATTCCGAATAATATACCGTTCGTGAGACTTGCGTTAGGCTCAGGAAGGTAGAGATTTATTACGTCGGTGAAAAATCGTGGAGTTATCATGAGGCTAGAGAGAAATTTTTTCCTTCAGGCCCTCAAAAAGAGTCTTCTTTAAAATGCCCTTATTTGAGAGTTCTTCGACTGAGGAGTAGGGTCGGCCCGCTATTATCTTTTCGGCCGTTATTTCGCCGATTCCGGGGAGGTTTTCCAGCTCGCTTTTCGAGGCTGAGTTGATGCTCAAAAAAGGGCTTACTGACAGTCCGTTAGCCGTGTTTTGGACTATGGCAGAAAGGGGGTGTTGACTGCTAAGAGCAGAGATGTCTTCGCCGAGCTTGGGTATATAGATTTTTTCTTGATCCTGGAGAAGCTCAGCTAGATTTATGATGTGCGAGATATATTCGCGATTGGCTTCTCCGGATAGGCCATCTGCTTTTTGAAGCGCATCATTAATTCGCGAGCCGGCGGGAAGGTGATATATGCCTGGTGTGGTGACGGCGCCGGCGATGTCGACGACAAGATCGCCGGCGCCTTCGAGCTTGTCAGCGCCGCTTTTCCCAAGAGAAGTATAGTTCACCTTTGGGGCCTCCTGATAGTCTTTTGCTAGACTGTGCTGAGCATGACTGACGCTGAAGATGAGGAGTAGTGCACTCGTAAATGCAGTTCCAACCCCGATCAACGTGAGTGCAGCCTCGAGTCGATGTCCGTTCAACCGAGCAACAAGTGAGCTCAGGCGGTTTTGAATGAATTCCATAAAGCCGAATTAAACCAGATTCTAGCCACGAATCAACGGATTATATGCTACAAAAAAAGAGGTTTGGCCTGTCTTCATGCGATAGTCATATGCTTGTATACTCGGGATTGTCTTATGGCATTTCACAATCTATACTCAGACTATGAAACGGGCCCTGATCATCGGATCGATTTTGCTTCTCCTGGTGTCGTTGACATCAATAGTGCCCCTTAGTTATACGAATGCCCAAGAGTCTGAGCAATTTAAAATAGAGGGTGCGACCATTCTACAGGACACCAGTGATCAAAAAACGGCAGGCACACCAATTCAGAGTGATCAACGAAGAGCTGCCAGGTTGTCTCGCGAAGGATATTCCGCACTAATTGGAGAAACACCCTTGCGTAGTAGTTTTACAAAAACCAATTTAGATTTTAATGATAGTCCAAATAGCGGTAGTTCTGTGGCGGAAAGCACTGTTAAAATAATATATACAAAAACGGGTGGTTATGCGGTGTATCTCGGAGAGCGGCAAGGGCTTCACACAGCGAGCGTTTTCCTTGCTACAGGATGTGATGGTGATATGAATAGATGCTTTAGTAGCTACGCACGACCGTGGCTAGAATCCGATATCTATGGCTTCGGATACACCGTTACAGGCACAGGGAGCAGCCCTGACTTCGTCAGTCAAGATTATTTCAGACCATTTAGCGTACTCACCACACAAAATCCTGCGGGGAACCTGGTAGCCGAGGGCCAAGCGAGAGAAGCAATGATTGGCCTCAAGATGAAGCTAAATCAAGCGCGCCCCAAGCAAGGATCCTTTTCACAGCCCGTTGTTATAACTGTTCTTCATGACTGGTAATGGTAGCCATTAAAATACGAGGAGCACTATTATTAATAGGGCTTTGTACAGCCCTAAACCTGGCAATTCCTTCTTATTCTGCCGAATCGGATTTCTCGGTGGCTCCAAGCAGAGTGGATTTAATGATTAAGCCTTCCCAAAAAGTATCCATGCACTTTAATCTCACTAATTACGGTGACCCTCACACCTTTATTCCCCGATTCGCCAATGGGGCCCCTGACTCAACGGGTGGAACTCTTCAACTTTCAAAAACAGCTCGTACACCGGTGTCGTTCACGTTTGCCAATGGACGCCGCGATGTTGGGGACCCCGTTTTCTTAAAGACCAATGAGTCGGTAAATATTCCCGTAACCCTTGAGACCGTCGGCGGCGAAGAAAAAGACTATTACTATTTTTTTCTGGCAGAGATCCAACCGGCAGGAGCCCGCGAGGGAAAAACATCGGCGCAGCTCACGCCGCGTATTGGGGTGCCGGTTATTGTTTCTCTGACTAACACCGGTGATCGGGAATTAAAAAGCTCGATTAGTGTGTTTCGGGTAAAAGCCGACTACTCCTTTACTCTGTTTGGGCGGGAGATAACCTTGGTCGAGACGGGGAGCGCCGTGCCGGTATATCTATCGGTCAGTAATCTGGGAAGTAAC
>JACOTV010000049.1 GCA_016178125.1 Candidatus Microgenomates bacterium
ACATCCGCGCGCGCAACAAAACACCAATCATTGTTGGTGGATCATACCTTTATATAAAACACTTACTCTACGGATTCGATGTACGCGTACCCCCCAATCCAGCACTTAGAGACGAATTAAATATAAAATCGGTTGACGAACTGCAAGATCTCATGGGAGAACGACCCTCAGACATTAACGATAGCGATTGGAACAATCCTCACCGGCTCATTCGGAGAATAGAAATACAACGATCAGCTGTCATCCCGGACTCGATCCGGGATCCAGAAAAATCAGAACCCTGGATTCCGGCTTCCGCCGGAATGACAATCCAGTTTATCGGTTTCAAACACGCAACCCGCGAGGCACTGGTGGAACGTATTAACGAGCGCATCCAAACAAGGTTGCAGCAAGGTGCTATCGAAGAAGTCGAGGAATTAATGCGAAAGGGGTACCGGGAAACCGATCCAGGAATGAAAACCATTGGGTATCAACAGATTATGAAATATTTGATCGGCGAATATACCAAAGACCAGGCGATCAAGATATGGACCAACCGCGAAATTCAGTACGCAAAACGCCAACTCACGTTTATGAAGCAAGACTCTTCTATCGTGTGGCGAGAAGTTTAAGAAGATTTGTTGAACATCTTCATAAATGCCTCTTTGGGGATCTCTACTTTCCCCACCATTTTCATTTTCTTTTTTCCTTCTTTCTGTTTTTCCAAGAGCTTCTTTTTGCGGCCTACATCGCCTGCACCCACGACTTTACTATTTTTGATAAGAACATCTTTACGAAACGCAGCAATCCGTTCTGACGCAATAATCTTTCCTTTATACTGCGCCTGAATTTTGACTTCATATTGCTGGCGGGGAATAACCTCGCGTAATTTTTTAACCAGAGCCGTTGCTTTTTCTTGAGCGCGCTCTATAACAACCACTTCAGAAAATTCTTCGATCGGATCAAGATTCAAAAGAACGTTGAGTTTGTCGGCTTTTACGTCTTGGAATCGAACCAATTCCCAATCAAGTGAGGCATACCCCGACGACACGCTTTTTAAGCGATCGAAAAAGTCTGAAATCATCTCGGACATCGGCATTTCGTAGGTGACCGACGTTTGGTGTTTATTGTCCATTGCAATAAATGTTCCTCGGTAGTTTTCACAAAGTTGCATAACCGGTCCGGTATATTCTTGGGGAAAAACGAGCATTATTTTTACGATGGGCTCCTTATAAACATGACCGTCATAATCGTACTCGACTTGAGGAGGAGTAAGAACCAAATCGAGATCATATTCTCGTTCGAGTCGCTCACGAACAACATCTGCATGAAGGAGCCCTAAAAATCCGACGCGAAATCCGGCCCCTAAGGCCTTGCTATGAATCGCATTAAATTCGAGTGAGGAATCGTTGAGGTACAGTTTTTCGAGTGCCTTTTTAAGGTTGAGATAATCATGGGTGTCAGTTGGGAACATAGAGGCGTACACCATCGATTTCACGCGGCGATACCCGGAAACGGGTATATCGGGCGATTTTTCGAGAATGATTGTGTCTCCCACCCGCACTTCATGAATATCTTTTAAGTTCGTTACGATGTATCCAATTTCCCCAGCATGAATCACCGGTTCAGACACGAGGTCGGGGGTAAAAATACCCACCTCAGTAGTTTCAAAAAATACGTTTGCTGCGGCGAGGCGCATGCGTTCGATCTTGTGCGCCGAGCCGCCGAATACTCGTACGAAAGCGATAACCCCTTTATGTGAATCGAAGTACGAATCAAAAATAAGCGCACGAAGCGGCTCTTCAATTTTTATCTCTGGGGGGGGAATCTTGGTCACAATGCTATCAAGAAGTGCTTGCACGTTTTCGCCCGTCTTGGCCGAGACCGCAAATATGTCGTCTTCTGAACACCCCAAAAAGTCTGCCAAATCTTTTTTCGTTTCGGCAACTTGTGCATTGGGCATATCGATTTTATTCACAACCGGGATAATGACGAGATTCTTCTCGAGCGCTTTATATGCGTTTGCTATCGTCTGTGCTTGGATGCCTTGGGTTGCATCAACCAGCAAAATAGCTCCCTCAACGCATGCTAAGGTTCGATCGACTTCGTATGAAAAATCAACGTGCCCGGGGGTATCGATCAGATTCAGCATGTATCCGTTGTACGTCATCCGCACAGGCGCGAGCTTGATCGTTATCCCGCGCTCGCGCGAGATTGGGTTACGATCCAACAGCTGCTCATCGTGTCCTCCTTTTGAGATAGTCCCGGTCATCTCAAGAAGTCGATCGGCTAAGGTCGATTTTCCATGATCAATATGGGCTATAATGGCAAAGTTTCTAATCTGGCTCATAGAAGAATGGTCATTACACGGTAATTATGCGAATCATAGAGGCAGCCCCTATGACTCCCCAGTTGTCCCCATGCATCATAATAAGTTTGTCACCCTTGGTAACCAACCCCCTGCCATGTAAATAGGCAATGATTTCGGCGGTTGCTTCTTTAGTAATTTCGGCGTTACGCTCATGATTTTTGGGAAGTATGAAGGGGTGTATACCAAAGTGAACGGTCAAGGAATCTGCGACTTCAAACGACGGGGCAAACGCATAGACGGGGATATGGGGTCTATATCGTGACAACATTTGCGCCGTTTTTCCGGTTTGAGTAAAGACAATAAATCCTTTAAACGGAATTACGTCGCGACCCTTATGATACAAATTGTATGCCGCATCACACAGTATTTGTTCTTGTCGATCTAGGCGAAATTCATATCCCAATCGAACGTCTTGGTGCGAAAGTCCCTCATTGTACGTCACGACCTTAGCCATTGTCTTAACGGCCTCAATGGGGTATTTTCCCATGGCGCTTTCTCCAGAAAGCATAACGGCATCGGTCAAGTCGTAGGCTGCGTTAGCAATGTCCGAAATTTCGGCACGCGTGGGGTAGGGGGCAGTCATCATGGACTCAAGCATCTGTGTTGCGGTTATAACCGGAATACCTCGCTCGAAAGATTTACGTATCATCATCTTCTGGTAAAAGGAGACTTCTTCAATGGGAAGCTCTACCCCTAAATCTCCGCGGGCCACCATAATTGCGTCAGATGCTTCGATAATGCTATCGAGGTTTTCTATGGCTTTTTTTGCTTCAATCTTCGAGACGATTTTTGCATTTATGTTGCGCTTCTTCATTTCGTCACGCAAATATGACACGTCCCCAGCTTGGTGTACGAAGGAAAGCGCAATAAAGTCTACCCCTTCACGCCCCGCCATTTCGATTCCCGTCAAATCGCG
>JACOTV010000050.1 GCA_016178125.1 Candidatus Microgenomates bacterium
GGCAGCGTGATAAGAACCGAGATGGCGGTTGAGGACAGTAATGTTGCGGTCACCACGATCGGGATCGGCTTAATAAATTCACCAATAATTCCTGACGCTAAAAGGAGCGGCACAAATGACCAAATAGTGGTTATAGTCGTTGACCAAATCGGAATAATGGTGTCACGCCACGTAAGAAGCCCAGCTTGAACCGGGGTGAATTTCCCCGAGCGATAATACGACGTAATGGTCGAAACCACGACGATTGTGTCGTCGACCAGTAGACCAAGCGACAACAAGAACGCAAACAGCGACAAAAAGTTAATCGACATGCCAGTGTATTGCATGATCACAAACGCCGAAAGGAACGTGAGCGGTACGGTAAGAACCGAAATAAGCGCTTGGCGAAGTCCCAAGAACAGAAAAAGCACGAGTGCCACAAGCAATATAGTCGACTGGAATTCCTTAAGAATATCTGAGAACTGTGTCGTAATTTCGTCGCTGGTGTTAAGGATCGTTGAGAACGAAAACTCACCCTTTTTTTCCTTTACAAACTGGTCGAGAATTTTTTTGGCGTCTCGCCCGGCGTCTGTAATGTTTGAGTCTTTTGTCTTATATACATAGAACAAAACGGTGCGTCCCGGAATCCCCTTGGCGGTTTCGATGTACGATTCCTGCTGGCCAATTTTTGAGCGCTCCATGACCGTTGCGATTTCACCCAACGGGACCACGGTTCCCCCAACATCGATCGGCAAGTCGCGGATTTGAGCCGTTGTCTCGACGCTTGGGTCTATGGCAACGGTAAAGGAATTTTTCTCGGTACGAACGGTGCCTGCGGGAAACGACGACCGCGCAGCCCGAATCTTTTGCGAAAGATCGAAAGCATTTAACCCGTATGCCGCGAGCTTGGACGGCTCGATTTGGACGACGATCTCTTGGGTTTCGAGGCCCGTCGTTATTACTCGGTCAATTTTCGCGGCGTCTTTGAGGCGGTCTGCAAGGTCCTCTGACGAACGCATCAAGTCAGGAATTGATTTGTTGCCCGTGAGCGCAAAGGTCCAGATAGGTTGGTCTTCAAAATCAAGTCGTTTAACCGTTGGCCGCTGTGCAGTCTGAGGAAGGTCACCCACCGTATCGACTGCCGACTGAATTTCGTCTTTTGCCTTGTCAGGGTCTGTTCCCGAGAAAAATTGAATTGTGATAGCAGACAGGTTATCCCGTGACACGGATTGAACCGTCTCAATGCCCGCGGTTCCGCGCACTGCGTCTTCGAGGGGGATGGTGAGCTGACTTTCAACATCGGCGGGGCCTGCGCCCGGATAGACGGTGACAATGGTCACGATCGGTATTTTGATTTCAGGGTTGAGTCGCTTGGGGAGATTGATGAACGTAACGATCCCAACAAGCGCAATCGTGATGATAAGAAGCATGACCAAACGAATATTCGTAAGGTACTTTGCCAAAAATCCCGTATCGAGTCCTTTGGGAAACGTAAGGTGATCGAGATATGAGCTGACTGGGTGGTGTACTTTTCGTTTTGCCATGAGTAGTTGTGCGAATGCCTAAGCCTAGAATGTAACCGAGTCTCCGTCTTGCACAAAGCGCGAGATGATAATGATGTCGCTTGCTGCGGCGCCTTTTTTGACGCGCACGAACGATCCGCTGACCTCGCCGAGGGTTACTTCTTGGGTACGTGCGGTATATTTGCGGTGACCTGCATCGCGAGCAACGAATATATACGAGGAATCTTGTGTTTGATACACAGCGTCAAGAGGTACATACACATCTTCGCCGATTGATGCGCTTTGCCCCAGCGGCAACGCGAGTGACACATACCCTTTGTTAGTAACGCGTGTGTCGTATTGCGGATCAAGCGTGAAACGAATGGCACTAAGGGTGCCATCGGTTGCTTCTTGGGGTACATAGTCTGCGGTTATGTCGGCCGAGGTGCCATCTGAGAACAGCGCTCGAGCAGATTCGGCTCGAGCGTAGCGGGCGGCTACGGTCTGGTCAACGAGCGCAGTAACTACGGTTTCACTGCGATCGGCACGAATCGTGGCTATTTTGTCGCCTGGTGAGACCGCGTCGCCGACGCTTACATATACCCGTTCAACGACACCGGGACACGGCGACGCAGGGTAAAAGGTAAGTTCTGCAACACGAGCCATTTTGAGGTTAAGATTGGCAATATCACGCTGCAAATCGACCGATTTATCTTGGATCTCAAGTTGGCGATAGGTGAGTTCTTTCTGGTAGTCAGTCAGCTCCTTGGGAGCCTGGTCATCACGACTGGCATAATCTGATTGTTTGTATGCCTGGCTCAATTGGTTAAGCTGCGCCTGCGCGGCTGACTTTTGCTGTTCAATTCCCAGAATGGTCGCGGCATCGGCGCCGCCTGCCTTTGCTTGGTCAAGCTGGGTGTTTATCTGGTCAAGAACCGACTGGTTAAACGCAATAAGATTTCCTGTGTCACCGAGTGACTGGCGGGTGATTTCACGGAGCTTGGCTGCTTGGTCGTATTGCTTTTGTGCGATGTCGCGTTGCTTTGAAACAGCGTCTTTTTGTGCATCATAGCTTTCGTTTGAAAACTGTGCATTGCGGCCGGCGATTTCACGACTTACCGAAGCTGGATTGCTCCCTTGATAGTTTGACGAAAGCCACGCAACGGTTTGGCCATCTCCAACACGTTGGCCTTCGGATGCGTATACGTTTTGGACTATTCCAGGGGTTTGGGCCACAATCGTGATGACCCCTGTTTTTTCGACGGTTCCCTGAACGGTCACGCGCGGACTGTCTCCCACACGGAATGCTTCTATTTTCTTCGGCTCAGGCGCTTTCTGGGCTGGCTGAGCGGGTGGTTTGCGAAGAATATTCCCGATTAATATGAGCACAAAAAGGATGCCAAGCGTGATGAGGAACGCGGCAAAGGGACGCCTTGCAATAAACGAGGATGATTTTTTGCGGTAGATTTTGGTCTTTGTAGCTACAGTTTGGTGAATGGATCGAGCGAACGTGGGTAGTTTTTTCATAGGATGAGGGCTAAATAACATCAAGGGTGAATTATACCAAATCCTACAAAAAAACGCTATAGGTTATGATTTGTTATCGCGAGTGCGAGCACTGTGTAGAAAGATCAGCAGAAGGTTCAGAAGCGAAAGCGCAATAAAGGGCGCCGTTTTTCCGATACCAAAGATGTAGACAAAGAATATTTCTAACAAGAACGAAACGATAATGAGAGCCTCCAAACCAAAGGAAAAGAGGCTGTCGATAACTGATTCGAGACCGAGGTTATAGCCGGGTTTGTGACGTAGTTGCAAAGCATATCCTTGTGCTCCCAAGGTGAGGCTATCTTCGTGGAAACGCATGGGTTCGTGGCCCGGTTTTATAACCTCAAGAACATATCGATAATCGTCATACACGTCAAACGCAAAACTCCCGTTTTCACGACTTACCGTGTGGGAAAGCACGTGGTTATGCTTGGGGTTAATAAGGAATACGTCGGCGGCCTGAAGTGGGGCTCCTTTTGAATCGGTTACCACACCAGCAATCTTCTTTGATGACGTTTTATTTAAACGCAATCCGTGCCTGAAATGAGAAGAGAACGATGTAAAAGGAATCTTAATGCGTTTTCTAAACGAAATAAACGTCAGGATGACCAGTGCCGAAAGCAAAACATATGCGTTGAGCTCAAATAGCCTAAGGGACTGGGTAAATGCTGCAAAGGCGTCAACAAACGAGCCAAAAAGATACTGACAGGTTTCCCATTGATATCTCACAAACGATATGGCGCTAAATGGCTCGCGATCGAGGTAAATAGTGGGGTATTCCTGCCCGGTTGATGGGCCGAGGCTAAATTCACGAGATGCCTGCCTGTTAAGGATCGTAGATACATTCGCTCGGTAATCACCTTGGGGCAGGACAAGTGGCAGCGCGCCATCGGCCCCGGTGTAGACGGGGTTCTGTATACCTAACACCTGTGGCGAAATCGCATCATATCGAGCAGTCCGATAGTTGCGATAGAAAAGCGTTATACGCGCGTGTTCTATGGGCAGTCCGCTCCCTTTGTCAAAAACGCGCAGGGGATTGGTGACTTTAAGCTTGCCGAGCGACAAGTCTACTATAGTTCCCCGAGTATCGGAGACACGTGCGATAAGTTCGTAGAATCCGGGGGTCATGGGAGCCATGAGGCGTGCCGCATATTTGCCGCGTGTGATTTCTTTCATTTCTCCGCTTAAATTCAGTTCAGGTACATCTGTGCTCACCGCTCCCAGAACTACTCTATTTGGAACGCGCAAGAGCACTCTCGTGAGGAGCGATGGATTGGTAAAGACCACGTTAAGCTCGTAATCGGTGGCCTTTGGGATAACAAACACGCCGTCTGTCGAAGGGTAAAGCAGTATATGTCGGCTGGTTATTATGGTGCGGCCGCGGTCGATCGCTGGCCCCTCACCGCGGCCGCCCGTCACAAACGTATAAACATCGGAAACGATCGACTTCCCCGCTTCGTTGACCCCCGTGATTCTAAAGTAATAACGGGTTGATTCCTTAAGCCCATCGAGCTTTAAGATACGCGACCTAAGAAGCGAAAGATCGGTCACGGACTCGGTCATCGAGGCTATGGCCGGCCCATATGCGAGCGTGACCTTTGAAAGCTGCGTTGTACTTATTCCAATAGTGGCTGCAGTTTGTGATACCGTTTCGAGGCTGATGTCGGTGAAACGGAAGGGTTGCTCGGTAATAACTAAAGATCGAGGTGTTGGCGTGGCCGATGGACCTGGTGTGGCCGAAGGTCCGACACCTGCGGCACCTGACGTGGGGGTGGGGGTTTGCGTCGGCGTAGCTGTGGGGTTGAGCGAAGCGTCGTACTGATATTCTTTCGTGAGCGTGGAAATTGCAGAATCTGCTCCTGAGCCACGAGATTGAGCAGAAACGTCGAAGCTTACGACTGACGTCGCAGTATATGAGTGGTTAGTTTTAAGGCGAAAGGTGACCTGCTGATTCGTGGTATTTGCCGGAAATGTTGTTATGGTCCAGGTAATAGTTCTGTTTACGGTATCTATGACCGGGGCCGTGCTGTTATACGCGTTTGAGGCACTACTGGGGACATAATCGATGATATCTACGCTTGGGCTGCTGTCGCCACTAACCGTTCCTCGTGACCACGAAGCCACGAGTCTAAGATCAGTATTTGCCGAAAGCGTGCTGCCATAGCTTATCGAGTATGAGATCTCGGTGTCTTGGGGGAAGCGCGTTCCTGTTGTTGTCTGGCTGAGCGTAACGGGGAAGTTGGTCGAATTTGCCGGGACGGTCGCCGAAACCGAAAGATTATTCGTCACATCCGCCCATGCACCGCGAAAAAAAGACCAAGAAATAAAGACAATTGCGATCAATAAAAAAAACAACCGAGGTCTGTGGCGTGACATACGTATTGGTGCTCTCGTACGGGCCGCCTTGGGAAAGTTAGCTGACGTACGGTATAATTCTATAATGTCCCAACCCGTATTAAAAGTACAGAACCTCACTAAGCGCTACAAAGGCTATACTGCTGTAGACAATATATCGTTTGAAATACCCTCTGGAAAAGTCATTGGCCTATTGGGTCCAAATGGCGCCGGGAAAACCACAACAATCCAAATGCTACTGGGTATAACGCTAGCAGACAAGGGATCAATTTGCTATTTCGGCCGGGATTTTTACACACATCGGCAAGAATGTTTACAGAACATAAACTTTGCTTCATCGTTTAATTCCTTGCAAGGAAAAATCTCTGTCATAGAGAACCTTAAGGTTTTTGCAATGCTCTATAACATCGCCGATGCGACGAAAAAAATAGACCGTCTTTCTGAACAGTTAGAGCTTGGTGGATTGATGGACGATTTGTATCATAATTTATCGGCCGGGCAAAAGACAAGAGTAAATATTGCAAAAGCGCTTTTGAATGATCCAAAACTCATTCTTATGGATGAGCCGACTGCGTCTTTGGACCCCGATATATCAGACAAATTACTCAGCATCATCGAGGATCTACGGAAGGAATCACACCTATCTATTCTTTACACAAGCCACGATATGAACGAGGTGGCTCGTGTGTGTGATGAAGTTATTTTTCTTGACCATGGAAAAATCATAGCCCACGACACTCCGCTCGGCCTGACCAAACAGATAAAAACGGCAACGCTCAAACTGGTCTTTGAGGGTGAACGACAAAAGGTTGAATCATATATTAGAGAATCGGGTGCAACGCTTGTTCATATAGATAAAACGCGGGTTCAGCTCAAGCTTCCAGAGCAACAGATTGCAGAAGCTATTTTTGGGGTGAGTAAGACAGGAGCCTATATAACCGACGTCGAAGTCGAAAAACCCACTCTTGAGGACTTTTTCTTACATATTGCCCGCAAAAACACATGAACGCATCATTGACGCGCATAAAAGCGCTTCTTATACAGGATTTATATCAGACACGACACTCGTCGGAAGTCATTATTGATGTGATCGTTTTTCCTCTTACGAACGTCATACTCTTTGGCTATATATCACTCTATTTACTTCGTAACAGCACGACAATACCGACGCACTCACTCCTCTTGGCCGCTATTTTATGGGAATCGCTCAGAGTGCTCCAGTACACCGTAACATTTGGGACATTATGGAACTTATGGTCGCGAAATCTTACCAACGTAATGATCAGTCCCATCTCAGTCTCCGAGTTCTTTACTGCATTTACGCTTGCCGGGGTGCTCAAGGTTTCAGTCTTGTTTCTGATTATGCTTGTTCTGGCTGCAACACTCTTTGGCATGCCGGTATCCGCGCCGTTTGCCGTGAATCTTCTGTTCTATTTTATGAACCTCATGCTTTCTGGGCTTGCGTTTGGGATATTTGTAACAGGGATGATTTTCAAATGGGGGACTAAAATTAACTCCTTGGCCTGGGGTCTCATTTATTTCTTTCAGCCCATCTCGGGAGTCTATTTTCCGGTGTCTGTACTTCCTGAGCCCCTGCGCTCGATCGCGTATGTGGTTCCCATGACGTATGTCTTTGAATCAGCGCGGAGTCACTTGCACAGTCCGCGCATTGACTGGCAAAACCTTGGTATGGCGTTTTTGATCAATATGCTTTATCTTTCAATTGCTTCGTTTGCGTTTAAACGATATTACACAGCGTCGCGTATGACAGGCCAATTTGCACGAAATGAAGGGTAGGAGTTAAGAAAACGGTCAAGCGAACTTCAGTACCATCGTAATTTCGCCTTTATACTCTCGCTTGGCAAGCTCGTCGGGCTTTCCCCGGACCACTTCTTCAAACTTCTTGGTGAGTTCACGGGTTATGGCGATGTCGGCGGTGGGGATAATTTCGGCAAACACTTCGAGGGTTGAGTTGATACGGTTGGGTGATTCATAGGCGACAAAAACCAAATCTTTCTCGATTTCGGCCATTTGCTTAAGCTTGCCGATCAATTTCATTATGTCTTTGGGCTTTTTTGGGAAAAACCCAACGAACATATGGTGCCCCGGGTTAAATCCCGAATGCACAAGCGCCGTGGCTATTGCGGTTGGCCCGGGAATGACTTCAAAATGAAGCCCTTCCTTGATGAGGTGTTTTACGAGTAAAAAGCCTGGGTCAGAAACGAGCGGCATTCCAGCCTGTGAAGTAAGCGCTATATGGCTTCCTGAACGGACTAACTCGAGGATTTGCGGTAGCTTTTCAAATTCGTTGTCCTTATAATAGGAGATAAGTTGAGGAGTTGTTTCATAACGTAGGTTAGGAAACAGCTCTTTGATTTTATTAAGAAGCATCCCCGTCGATCGCGTGTCTTCGGTAACGATATATTCGGCCGCGGCAAGCGTCTCAGCCTGACGAATCGAAAGATCGCTCAGATTACCAATCGGGGTACCAACTATAGATAACATTTGACCCATTATAATGCATTTCGATTTTAAAGAGCTCATTCAGACATATAGTTACTTCCTTATATTCCCCATCGTTTTTGCCGAGTCAGGCCTTCTCATTGGGTTTTTCTTGCCAGGCGATAGCTTGTTGTTTACCGCCGGCTTTTTAGCGTCTCAGGGATTTTTAAATATCTGGATTCTCGCAATCGGTTGTTTTATATGCGCCGTCTTAGGAGATAGCGTAGGGTATTCATTCGGCCACAAGGTGGGTCGCCGGTTGTTTAAGATGAAAGAATCATTTTTGTTTAACCCCAAACATCTCGATACTGCCGAGAAATTCTACGAAAAACATGGAAAGAAAACCATTATTTTGGCCCGATTTGTGCCAGTGGTGCGTACATTTGCTCCCATAGTTGCCGGAATCGGACGCATGGAGTATAAAACCTTCTTCGCCTATAACGTGGTCGGCGGGTTTTTGTGGGGTGTCCTGATAACCCTTTTGGGGTATTTCTTGGGGCATCTTATTCCCGACGTAGACAAGTATCTTCTTCCCATTCTGGCCGTTATTATCGTCGCTTCAATCGCACCAACGGTGGTCCACTTACTCCAAGAACGCAAGCATTCTTCTAAATAACCACTTATCGTAAACGTCCCGGGTTCACAAGCACTCGGGGACCTGCTATACTTATAGATTAGATACACATCTGGTAAACGTATGTTCACTCTGCACTCAAATTTTAAACCAACAGGCGATCAGCCAACTGCTATTGCAGGCCTTGAAAACGGTATTAAACAGGGACTCAAGAATCAAGTGCTTCTTGGCGTAACGGGTTCGGGCAAAACCTTCACCATGGCCAATATTATCCGAGATCTAAACATTCCAACGCTCATCATTTCGCACAACAAAACACTCGCCGGACAACTGTATCAGGAATTTCGCGAATTCTTCCCTGACAACGCCGTTTCGTATTTTGTGTCGTATTACGATTACTATCAACCTGAGGCATACATTGCATCAAGTGATACCTACATCGAAAAGGAGGCAGAGATCAATGAACTTATCGACAAACTACGACTCCAAGCGTCGACCAATATCATGACGCGCCGCGATGTAGTGGTGGTCGCCTCGGTTTCTTGCATTTATAACATTGGGTCTCCAGCAGAATACGGCAAATTCACGAGTCGTATCCAAATAGGCGAACCGGCAGACTGGACATATATTGGTAAACGACTCATTGAGCTTCTCTACAGTCGTTCAGAGTTCGACTTCAAGCGCGGAACGTATCGTATACGGGGAAACTACATGGATATTTACCCGGCGTACGAAGACTTTGCATGGCGTGTGTATAGTGAAGCGGGGAAGGTATCAAAACTCGTAAAGTTTGAGCCCTTAACCGGCCGTGAAACCGAAGTTGCGTCTGAAAAGGATAAAAAAACCGCGTTCGACTTTATCATGATTTACCCTGCAAAGCATTACCTTATGGATCCCGCGATTTTTAAACCCACTGAGCAAAAAATTCGTCAGGACTTACACGAAGAATATGAAGCGCTTAAGAAAATGAATCGAATCGTCGAAGCCGAGCGGCTCCTTCGAAGAACCAATTACGACCTCGAAATGATTAAGGAAATCGGGTATGTGAATGGCATCGAAAACTACTCTCGTTATTTTGACGGCCGAAAACCAGGCGATAAACCCTACAGTTTGTTGGATTATTTTAAGGAGGCATACGGCGACGACTTCTTGGTATTTATCGATGAGTCTCATATGACCATGCCCCAAATCAGGGGCATGTTTAACGGCGATCACGCGCGTAAGAAGATGCTTATTGATTTTGGATTCAGGCTTCAAGCAGCCTACGACAATCGTCCGCTTCGCTTTGAGGAGTTCTACCAAATTCCCCCAAAGCTCGTATATGTTTCGGCGACTCCGAACGAATGGGAAATCGAACAAGCGCACGAAAGCGCAAAGGGCACAATGCAAAAAAAAGATTCTCCCGGATCGCGTTCGGGGGTCGATGCACACCCAGACGAAAAATATAATGGCGTCGTTGAGCAGCTTATCCGACCAACGGGTATCATTGATCCAAAAATCGAAGTACGCCCGGCAAAAGATGAAATTCAAGATCTTATAAAAGAAGTCGAAATGCGCGCCAAACGCGGTGAAAAGATACTCGTTACGACGCTCACCAAAAAAACCGCCGAAGACCTAACCGATTATCTTAAAGAACGCAACGTAAAGGCTGAATATTTGCATTCAGATATTCTTACTCTCGAACGATCCAATATTTTAGAAAATTTGCGTAAAGGGAATTACGATGTCCTCATTGGGGTCAACTTGTTGCGCGAGGGGTTGGATTTGCCCGAAGTGTATTTGGTTGCGATTCTCGACGCGGACCGCGAAGGATTTTTACGTTCCCGTACGTCGCTTATTCAAACGATGGGACGCGCTGCGCGAAATGTTTCGGGGGAGGTTATAATGTATGCCGACAAAATAACCGGTTCAATGAAAGAGGCAATTGACGAGATCAATCGTCGTCGCGAGTATCAAACCGAGTACAACAAAAAACATAACATTACGCCAAAAACCGTATTCAAGCCAATCCGTGAAAAAATTATTGATCAAGCCGAGGAACTTATTATTTCGGATCGAGTAGATGTACAGTACACACCCGATGTATTAACAAAAATCCATGCCGATGGGATGACGGCGTTTGATAAAACGAAAATGGTTAAGAAACTTGAACGTGAAATGAAGAAACAAGCAGACCAGATGAATTTTGAATTAGCAATTGCAATCCGTAACAAAATTACGGAACTAAAAGACTAGCCATGGGAAGACTTATTGAATGGGGACGCGGTAGAGCGCAAGAAGCAAGCGATAACGCAGTTTCGAAGACGTTCTTAGCCGAAATGGCTGTTACCCAAGAAGACCTACGATTTGGTAGACCGCTCATTGTGACCCCGTATCCAGATGCGCTCAAAAGCACATTCGACCGACGGGGGTACGCAGGAGATATTATCACTACAGAGCAGTGGCGTAGCGAGAGTCACGAAGAGGGTTTGTACACTCACCTTTTGGCACGGCATGTGGTTGGGGCAATCGACGCCGACAACTTAGTGGCTCATATCGAACATCCTTATTCTGGGTTAAACAGAATTCTTGCCGCGCCTGAGGCCGAAAAACGCTTTGATGTAACGATACCCCTACGTGATTCAGTGAGGACTTATCAAGATTTCACACGTTACCTGAGGGAACGGACAACAAATCAGCGGGTCGAATCATATGGGCTTCCGTCGATCCCATCGAGCCGAGAAACAATGGGCGGGACCGACCCTGGAGCACTCTTAAGATACACATTTGCCATTAGTCCTTTTGATCGATTATCTGTTACGGCATGAAAAACATCATTTCAATACGAGGAGCGAGGGAACATAACTTAAAGAATGTTGATCTCGATATACCTAAAAATCAGCTTAATGTGATAACCGGCGTATCGGGTTCGGGTAAATCTTCGTTGGCGTTTGATACGATCTACGCCGAAGGACAGCGCCGCTATGTAGAATCACTTTCGGCATATGCACGCCAGTTTTTGGGAATTATGGATAAGCCTGATGTCGATACGATCGATGGGCTTTCTCCGGCGATTTCGATTGACCAAAAAACTACGTCGCACAATCCTCGCTCAACGGTCGGGACAATCACCGAAATTTATGATTACATGCGGTTGTTGTTTGCTCGCGTCGGACACCCTCACTGCCCAAATGACGGCAGTGAAATTATGAAGATGTCAGTCGATGAAATCTCGGTGAAGGTTATTGAAAAGATGCAGTCCCAGATTGCCGGCGACAAAATCAAACCGCACGTATTTGGGATTTTGTCGCCGGTGGTACGGCAAAAAAAAGGTGAGTTTAAGGAACTTTTTGATAATCTTCGTTCGAAAGGGTACGCACAGGTTACGATCGATGGAAAGCAATTTTCACTAAATGATGAGATTAATCTTATTAAAACAAACAAGCATACCATCTCACTCGTTATCGACGAGATTTCGGTTTCGTTTGCGAACTTTCGCGACGAGCTTTTTATGGCCAATCTACGATCACGCTTGGCAAACGATATCGAGCAAGCATCGAGTTTGTCAGACGGTCTTATTAATCTACGCCACGAGAGCGTCGAACATTTGTATTCCGAGAAATTCTCATGTCCGGTGTGCGGATTATCACTTCCTGAGCTTGAGCCACGGATGTTTTCGTTTAATTCGCCGCTTGGCGCTTGTGAAGCATGCAAGGGGTTAGGCACCATTTTCAAGATTGACGCCGAAAC
>JACOTV010000051.1 GCA_016178125.1 Candidatus Microgenomates bacterium
TTATCGGCGAGGAAAATAGGCGGCGTAAACGGTTTGAGGACATGGATAAGGAATATGAGTTTGAAATAGTCTTTGGTTATGAAACCGATTCGTATGATCTCATGGGGATGATCACGAGCAGTAATCTCCTCGACCAGCCCGGCAAATTGCGAGCTCTGCTGCCTGCGGCTATGAAGCCTCTTATAGGAACTTGGCATCAGCCGTATCCACCATATTCGTCGGCTACCGTTTTGGGAAAGCCGCTGTATTGGTGGACACGTCAGGGAAGGCTTGGCGAAGTATCTATTCCGACTAAAGAAATTACGGTTTCTGAGCTTGAGGTTATAGGCTGGCGCGACAGCGATATAGGAGACGTCGCGCGTGAGGCAATAAAACGCATAGAGAATGTGCATGGTGACTTCCGACAAGATGAAATAATAGCACAGTGGCAGACTGTTGCAAAGCTCCAAACCAATGTTAAGGTATCGCTAGCAACGTGCAGGGTTGTCTGCTCGTCGGGAACTTATGTGCGCGGCCTCGCGCACACGCTCGGCCGCGCACTCAAAACCCACGCACTCGCCTATTCCATAAAGCGTACGAGAATCGGTGAATACCGATTGGGTTAGGGTGTCTGATGATTGCGCGGCCTAACTGCTGGGATATACTTCATTACCTGAGAATTTGGATCAAATGAGTGATACCATCCAACCCATGATTTTGTTGCGTGGGCTAGGCGGTGACCTGTCTTACGAACATCTCCCCGGTGAGCCGCTTTTACCGATCTCAATGCCTCGAGGTCGACCGCAGACGAGCCTTGTTTAATAAGCTCTGCATTTTTTAATACGCAAGAAAATCCGGTAGCACACCGTACAACCATCGCAACAATATGAGGGCTATCAACCATCGATTCCACGTCGTCAGCCGACGGGAACTGAGCAAGTACAAAGTTGTTATGTACGTCTTCATCAAATTGCTTCGGATGGGTGTGAAGGTCGATAGTAGGCGTGCGTCCCGCTAATAACAATTCGTTTTGACGCATGGATTGGGTGACTGTCTGTTCCTCTGAGTCGCCGGCATACTCGCGTCCTACGACCGGCTGCGCGCTCCCCAGCTGCCACCAAAACTGATTGCCATATTCACGGCGTTTCTCACCGCTTATTGAGTACCGATACAATAGCTGTGCACGATTGGCTATAAGATCGGGGAGTTCTATTGAGCGAGGGAAGAGACCACTCGCGAGCGATTGCTGACCTGACTCCCCCAAAAAAAAGGTAAGGAGTTCGCGCTGTGCACGGGTGAATTCGGTCGGTTGTATATATTCATGTCGCGTCATTTCTGCCTATTGTACACGGCGGTTACAGTTCTTCAAGAAGATTGCGTCCGGTCATGTCACCGGGGATGGGAATTTCAAGAACAGAAAGGATCGTTGGCGCAATGTCTGCTAATATGCCACTTTGCAGTTTTACCATCCGTCCCTGTAGTTGATTGCTGATTGCGACAAACGGTACCGGATTTGCGGTGTGTTCGGTTGAAATCTGTCCGGTCTGGGGATTTATTTTCTGCTCAACGTTTCCGTGATCGGCGGTAATCATGATCATATAATTGAGTCCCAACGCAGCTTGCACGATGCGGTTTAGGCAATCGTCGAGAGTCTTCACGGCGCGGATTGATGCCTCGATATTGCCCGTGTGGCCGACCATATCGGCGTTAGCAAAATTAATGAGGATGAATTTGTATTTGTCATCTCGAATGTTTTTTATGAGTGTTTCGGTGAGCTCGTATGCGGACATTTCGGGTTTCATATCGTACGTGGGGACTTTGGGAGATGGGATAATGAGTCGGTCCTCCAGAGGAAACGCCTGTTCACGATGGCCATTAAAATAGTCAGTTACGAATCGTTCTTTTTCGGATTCTGCCATTCGCAGTTGTGCGTATCCTTTATCCGAAACAACGCGCCCGAGGGGAATATTCACAATGCCGGGTGGGAACGCAACATGGACGGGCATGGTTTTTTCGTATTCGGTCATTGTTACAAAAAAAAGGTTAGGGATTTTGGGGCCACGTTCAAATGGTTTGTTGAGAATTTGGTTCTTAATGTCGGGTCCCCCGCCCTGGGTGTGGCGTCCGGCATACGGATCAAATGAGGTTATGATGTTTGCGTCGCGCTCAAATTCATCCAAAACGAACGCTTTTGTTAGTTCGCGCGGGCGATCAATACGGTAGTTGAAAAAAATCACCGCGTCGCCTTCTTCAATACATGCTCGTGGCTTACCGTTTTCCATGATGACGGTTGGATCGATGAACTCATCGGTGCGATCCTGTTTGTACGACTGGTCAACCGCCTCAAGCGCCGAATTGGCCGATATACCAATGCCGGTGGTTAAGCATCGATATGCTTTTTCGATCCGCTCCCAGCGGCGATCGCGATCCATCGCATAATACCGCCCCATGACCGAGGCAATTTTACCGATTTTAAGGGCTGCCAATTTTTCTTCAAGGAGTGCGATAGTGCCGTGTGCCGAGCGCGGCGGCGAATCGCGGCCATCGGTTATACAGTGAACAAACGTGTTCTGAATGTTGTTTTCTTTGGCAAAATATAAGAGCGCGTGCAAATGTTCAACGCTTGCGTGTACAAAGCCATCGCCCACGAGCCCAATAATATGGAGCTTTCCTTTTGTTTGGTCGAGGTGTCGCTTGGTATGCTGAAGCGATTCGTTTTGGAAAAAACTGCCATCTGCGATACTCATATTAATGCGGGGAAGATCTTGGTACACGACGCGTCCGGCTCCCATGTTTAAGTGTCCAACCTCGGTGTTTCCGACATCGGTGGGTGGCAATCCTACTGCTTCCCCGGACGCCTTGAGCGTAGTATTTGGGTAGGTATACAACAGGGCGTTGATGTTGGTGGGATTGGCTAAGTAGACTGCATATCCTGGGCCAGGTGGCGCTAAGCCGAAGCCATCGAGGACAATTAAGATTACCGATTGCATAGGCATTTCATTATAGTAGGTTTTTTTGTAAATAACAGCAGGCTAGACCGGCGGCAATAGCGTCTATTTCGTCGTCGATTTTTCCGCTCACGTCAATACCACTTAGCGCAACCATTTTTTCGACCGATTTTTTATCGGCATTCCCGTACCCGGTCACGATTTGTTTTATTTGAAGCGGTGTGAGGAATTCCAACGGAATCGCTTTTTGTGCCGCTAGTAACTGGACGACTCCCTGAGATTGCGCTACCACGATGACGGTCTTTTGGTTTTTGAACATAAACAGTTGCTCGACAACGATGAGATTCGGCGCATGATGAGTTATGATTGACTCGAGTTCGTCATAAATTTGTTTGAGTCGCGTCGGGACTGATGCCGTTTTTGGTGTTTTAATCAGGCCCGACGCGACATAAATGGGTTTCTGTGCTTTTTCAAAAATGGCGTATCCGGTGCGCTCGAGGCCTGAATCAATGGAGAGTATTTTCATGCAGTCAGTATACCCTATCGCAAATCGAGTCGATCGCCCGCAAACGTTATGTTTTTGGGTGTTATTACAACGCGACGCGGACCTTTTTCGACATGCCCAGCATCGATACAGTGGAATTTGTTTTTTTTGACAATCGTCTGTGCTTTCTTGAGGTATTGTTCGGGCAAATATATTGCGTAGTCCATTCCCATGTTAAATTCGTCATACATATCTTCGTCGGTGAGGTTTGCGTGCTTTTGTATAAAGTTAAACAGTTCCTGAGGAGGAAACAACCGCTCGATTACATAGGTGAATCGTCCACGCCCCCTCATAAGTTTACGGAATCCATGGCCGGTTATATTTGAGATGTAATGAATCGGGATGCCGGCGTTTAACATATCCTGAATTACCTTGGTGTAGATGTTGGTTTTTTTTAGTATGCCGTCACCATAGAGTTGTCCATTATTCATTTTTGTCGCATAACCGTTTGGCAGTTTTTTTGCAATTGCGCGCGCCAGGGAAAGCCCATTAGCATTAATGCCCGTGCTTCGAAGAAGTAGTATGCGATCGCCCGCTCGAATGTTCTTATCGCTTATGAGGCGGCTCGGCGACGATATAAACCCGATTGCCGAGCCGCCTAAGGCCACGGTTCCCGGTGTGATAATTCCTTTAAGAGTCGGTGTTTCTCCACCTCCCCAGGATGCGCCTGCCAAATCACATGCGTGTTTCCATCCGGTAATGAGATCTTTCATCCGTTTCTCGTCGGCGAGCCAGTCGTTGTTTTCGATGGCCCAATAGGCGTGTAACACCAGCGGCTGAGCGCCGACTGAGGTGAGATCGTTAATGATCGTTGCGACTGTGTCGTGTGCGATAACATCGTAATAGGTTTTACCCGTTATTTTACGCATGTCGTCGGCTACTAAATTTTTGGTTCCCAGTTGTTCGGCGACTGCAGCCATAAGCATTTTTCCTTGTTTCCAAACGTACGCTGATTCACCGCGTGAGTCTCCCATCTCCGTAAACTGCCATTTCTTAAGGTTTGCGCCTGTTAGCCGCGCCGCAGTTTGGGCGAGTTTTTTGATCGGATCTTTGGTATCGTAGTTATCTCCGACATCGGCGTACGAGATCTTGTTTTCGCCTGCCAAAAACGTCGTAAGGGATGCTTGGATACGCTTATCAATAGGATACTTAAACGGGGTAAATCGCTGGCCGGTGATTTTTTCGTACACCGCAACGTAACGCTTCGCGGTGTCAATTATAAGATCTTCAGTCATAGCAGGCGGCGCGCCGTCGCCGGTATATCCCAAAGTTCTCGGGTTCTCGTCCGTGTTTTAGACGATCTTTGTAAGTATCGGCTAGCCAAAATCTCGAACTGTCGGGAGTATGTATTTCGTCGATTAACATCAGTTTCCCCTTGTACAACCCAAATTCATATTTGGTATCTACCAGTATAAGTCCATGCGTTTTGCACCATTTGGTCCCCAGATCGAATAGGCGAAGCGAGATGTCTTCCATTTGTTTATATAACGTTCTTGAGACTAGTTTTTGCTTTATTATTTGCTCGCGCGTCAATCGCTCATCGTGCAAAGCACTTCCTGCCGCAGGATGCGTCGTTGGAGTAATAACATAGTTGGGAAGTTTATCGTTTTTTTGTAATCCATCAGGGAACTTGACACCATAAATAGTTCGTTCACCGTTTTGGTAGGAATGCCAGATTGACGTTTTTGTGACACCACTCATGTATCCACGAACGACCATTTCGACCGGAATAGGTTCACAATTATGCGAAATAAGAACATTCGGGTCAGGTGTTGCAATCATATGATTGGGAACTATGGCTTTTGTTTTCTCAAACCAGAACGCAGCTAACTGATTGAGTACAGCGCCTTTAAACGGTATATGCCCAAGAATTACATCAAACGCAGATTGCCGATCAGTCGTTACGGTTATTCGCTTGTCGCCTACGAGCCAAAAGTCGCGCACTTTCCCCTGGTGTTTTTTGCCAAACGAAGGGGGTAAATCGAGTGTTTTAAAAACGTCGGGCAATGATTTTCGTATGGTCGTTTGGGTAATCATGATTATCGTAACTGCGGCATCGTGTCGCGCGTAAGATCGGCAAGATTTTGCGCGGCTTTCATTTGTTCAAGTACATTCCACGTAATGCGCTGCGCTTGGGTAGCCGCCTGTGGGTTTACCGAGTTGTCGATGTGTGTGTACCCTACGAGGGATCCGGGGACAACCGGTTGCCCGGCGACGCGAATCGCGTGTTCTGCTGCAATCTGTATGGATTCTCTTCGCCATAGTCCGGCGGCAGTTAGGCGATTAATGTCGTCTTGACCTACTAAATGAAATCCGCGTGGAAGGTTTTCGGGCGTCGGGATCGTGCCTTTATAGAATA
>JACOTV010000004.1 GCA_016178125.1 Candidatus Microgenomates bacterium
AAATTCAGGAAGAACGCAAAAAACTGGGGACTGCGCCCAACGAGAAGGTCATCGTTCATCTTCCCGCATGGCCCGAGAAGTTTGAAGAAGATATTAAGAAAAAAGCCCTCGTAACGTCGATTACCAAGGGGGAATTTAAAGTCTCAAGAGAATAATTATTATGTCATCCTGAATTTATTTCAGGATCCCTGCCTGCCGGCAGGCAGGTTTCGAGAGATGCTGAAACGAGTTCAGCATGACACCACCTCAGGTATACTATCTTCATGCTGATTTTGATTCCAACCGGCATCCTGTTTGTCTTTAGCATCTTCAACCTTATTGGTATAAAGCCCGCGCTGGTTCCTGTTCAGCTACTATTTCTGGTGATTTCGGCAGTAGGATTTTTTCTTCTTCGACGGATCGGACTCGCTTTTTTTAGGCAAAATGCTAAGCTTTTTTACTGGATTTTTGTGAGCCTGTTGGTGCTTACCTATATAATCGGATTTGAAGCGCGCGGCTCAAAGCGCTGGATCGACCTGCATTTTTTTAACTTTCAGCCGTCTGAATTCTTTAAAATATTCTTTGTTCTCTTTTTCGCCGACTATTTCAGTGCGCTCAAAAAGGATTCCGACGAAGTTGGCGTATTTTTCAAGAGTCTGTTTTACTTTGCGCTCCCGACGTTCATTATTTTCAAACAGCCCGATTTGGGGAGTGCGTTGGTGTACGCGTGTATTTATTTCACCTTGTTGTTTTTTTCGTACATACCAAAAAAGACGATCCTGACCTTTTTTGCCGCGCTCGGGCTGGTGCTCCCGTTTGGGTGGTTCATATTGCATGACTATCAAAAGAACCGCATCTTAAGCTTCATAAACCCACACATCGATAGCATGGGGACGGGATATAACATGCTTCAGGCGGTTATTACAACTGGTTCGGGGAAGTTCTTTGGTCGTGGATTGGGGCATGGTACCCAGACCAAACTCTCGTTTTTACCCGAAAATCATACCGATTTTGCGTTCTCCTCGCTCATTGAGCAGTTTGGGTTTGTTGGGGGGTTTTTGGTACTGGGGTGCTATTTCGCGATTGTGGCTATTTTGGTGCGTAAAATACTCGAAACTATATCAAAACAGAACAAAAATGACTACTTTAACGCGCTCTTTTTGACCGGTTTTCTGGCGTATTTCGTGTTTCAGCTTTCGGTTAATATAAGCATGAATTTAGGGCTTTTTCCGGTCACGGGCATCACCTTACCGCTTATTTCATACGGAGGGTCTTCGCTTGCTGGGATCATGATCTCTCTTGCGCTTTTGCCGTGAGGCGGGTATAATTTGACTCATGGCTACCTACGCAGTGGTTAAAACCGGAGGAAAACAATATTTAGTAAAAGAAGCAGACCAGATTGTGGTCGAACATCTTGAGGGCGAAACGGGCGCCAAAGTCGATCTCACCACGCTTTCCATTTTCGACAACGAAGAGCTCAAAGTTGAGTTCGGTGCGCCCCTTAAACAGGCGGTTGTTGCCGAAATCATCGAACAAGGCAAAGGCGAAAAGGTTCGTATTGCAAAATTTAAGTCAAAGGTCCGCTACCGCAAGGTCCGTGGATTCCGACCCACTCTTACCAAGTTACAGATCGTGAAAATCTAACATGGCACATACAAAGTCACAAAAAGCGACACGCGGTAACCGCGATTCCAAATCAAAGCGCCGTGGCGTAAAAATGTTTGGTGGTCAGCTCGTTAAAACCGGAAACGTTATTGTTCGCCAAAGCGGAAGCAAATTCCACGCAGGCGACGGGGTACTTCAGGCAAAAGACTTTACTCTTATGGCACTCCGCGAAGGGGTAGTGGAATTCCGTATCCGCCGCGGAGATACCTACGTCTACGTATGCGACCCATCGTAAGCCAGCTCCTTGACCAACTCCGTGCTGAAGAAGACGTTTTTAAAGTATCCTCGCTCCTTCACCAGATCATCCGTGATGAACAAGTGCCCTTGGTGACCGTAAGTCGCGAACTCGGAGCGAAGCCTTCGTATATAAGCCACCTCATGCGTATCAAAAAGCTTCCCTCAATCATCATAGACGGCTATTATTCAAAAACCGTGTCATTGTCGCATTTATTTATCATATCGCGCCTGAGTAATGTGCCAGACATGATTCGGGTATATGAGCAAGTGCTTTCTCACAATTTACCCACCGCCAAAACCGAAGAACTCGTTCGCGAAATTCTTTTTCATGTCGATTCACGGGGAGAGCGAATCGATAAGCATAAGATTCAACTACTCAAGGAAAAGTTTAAAGCAAAAAAAGTAGACCTCGAAATTGTTCAGACCCGAACCAAAGGACGGATTGCCTTGGAAATGAAAGGGAACCTCGAAAAAACGACCGCGTTTATCGAAGAGCTAGTGTCTGCTCTGGACTTTGATGTAGAAGAAATGCCTGCTTCGTCGCATAATGAAACGGATTCCCTATAACACCCATTCTCCCGGGTGGAAAGTATCGGTAAAACACTTGGCCGATGAGGCTCGAGACTTGTACCGGCCCAAAGTCACGTGAATCCGAGGACCTGGGGCGGTTGTCTCCCATGACCCATATTTGCTCCTGAGGCACTGTAATCGTTTCGTCTTCGTGAATATAGCCGCCTTCCCATAAGTTTGTTTTGTCTGAGGTGTATGGCTCGTCGAGAGCGCGGTTATTAACGTAAACTGTGCCTGCCGTGACCCGAACCGTGTCGCCGGGGAGTCCAATAACGCGTTTTATGTATTCGATGTCTGGGTTGCGCGGCGATTTAAAGACCACAACATCGCCGCGCGCAATACCGCGGAACTTGTAGGTCACTTTGCTGGTAAAAATGTATTCGCCATCATGAAACGTGGGAACCATTGACGCGCCTTTTACTTGATTTGGCTGCATGATGAAGAGGTAGATTACTATGAAGATAGATCCAACGAAGGTAACTGTTTCCAATATATCCATTACGAAGTCAATTATGGCCTTGACGAAGTTCATCATTACATTTTAGAAGTAGATAACATAAAAAACAAGGCAGAACGCAGTATAATAGGGTTCAGGCCGCTTAGCTCAGTTGGCTAGAGCACTCGATTCACATTCGATAGGTCCGCGGTTCGAGTCCGCGAGTGGCCACCATCAGTTCTTTTTAAGATACGTTTGCAGGATACTTCCTTTAGTTCCGATATTCAGAATTGGTGTAAGAGCGGGCGCAATGTGCGCATCTATGAAAGGGAGTGTGTGCGTCTGTGTAGACGCACTATGCTTCGTAGAATTACCGACGGCTGCACTCTTTTTTCCGACTTCAGCTCGCTTGATTCTTCGTATAACTGCCATGAAGTGCTCGGGGTAACTATATGTCGCGACAGTACCGATCGATATGCCGAGTCTCTGAGCAATAGCTTTTACAGAGTTGGCCGAAAAAAGGTTGATATGAGCCGGGGGTGTAAGGAAGGTATATTGGGTCTGTTCAACATCAAATAGATGACTATCAATATTGGGTGTTTCGATAAACAAAATGCCGTTTTTGTGCAAATGATTTGCTATAAGTCGAAGTGCTTTTTCAGGGTTTCGTAGATGTTCAACAACATGTATGAGTGAGATTACATCAAATTTTTTCCTCGGATTTTTTTTGAAATATGCTTCAAATTCGGCGTTAATGGTGGTGATCGGAAGCCTGAGCGACTCCTGATACAGATTTTTTGCGGGTTCAATTCCGAGTGCGGTAAACCCAGCGCTTTGTGCCATCTCAACAAACGTTCCAGGCCCCGACCCGACGTCTAGGAGAGTCTTTGCGTCCGGGCTAATAGAACGAATGGTCGTAAATATATGTGCTGCCTGCGCTTCAAATCGTCGTTTCCCGCGGTCGCTCACCGTAAACTCGTAGTGCGTATCGTAAAGCGACGATATGCTTTTTGCAGAAGGAACGGGGTGCAGAAATACCATCTTGCAGCTACTGCATCGATAATAGGTGAACTGATTCATCATCTTATGAAAATAAGCAGTTCTGGTGCTCTGGCATGCGGGGCATGAGGGGTTCATATCGAGGTATTGTACCTAAATTTTGGGTACGAATTGATAAACTTACAGAATGAATGGCCTACTGAGCGTGGTAATGATCACGCGAAACTCTGAGCTGCTATTGGACCGTGCATTGGCTTCGGTTAAGAACATAGCCGACGAAATCATTGTTGTCGACGACAACTCTACCGATCGAACAGTTGCGATCGCACAAAAATATGATGCGCAAATATACCCGTTTTCTCATGAAGATTTTGGCAAACGGAAAGCGTATGGTATTGACCACGCACGATGTGAATGGATTTTAATTCTCGACTCTGACGAAATCGTTTCTAAACTCCTAGCCGACGAAATCGCAACGGTCACACGAATGCGTCGAGCAATCGATGTGTACCACATACCATTTCGTAACCATTTTTTAGGTCGACCCCTTAGGTACGGAGGAGAACGGTACGCAAAGCCTTCGCTCTTTCAAAAGAAAAAAGTGGTGATGCGTGAAGCGTTGGTACACGAACAAATAACATTTGACCTTGGTCGCTCGACATGCCTTCATAGTCCGATTATTCACTATTCCTATCGATCCCTAGGGCAGATGTATCGTAAGTTTACTAACTACGCGATTCGTGAGGCCCGTCAAAAACGCCAGGCCGGGGAACAGACAAGCATGAAAAAAATAGTTATGTATCCACCGCATATGGTATGGGCTCGGTTTATTAAAGATCGGGGATATAAGGACGGACTGTTTAGACTACCGCTCGACATAGGCTTTGGGTATATGGAGTTTCTGACGTATGTTAGTATGTTGTTTATCAGATGAAAACGGCATTTATTATTGTGACAGTTGCGGGTATGGAAGACATGACCCGCAAACTGGTTCTCCAGGTCAAGGCATGGCGCGTACGCAACCTCAGTGTCTATGTTATTCGTAACGAACGAGGCAAGGAAGGGTACGCATCGGGGGTGAATAAGGGTATACAAGAGGCAATAAAAGACGACGCTGAATTGTTTATTGTTGCGAACCCTGACATTTCACTCAAAGGAATTCACCCGAAGCAGTTCTTTGAAGCGGCGGCCAAGTTTGACGTATGGGGCTACGCCTTTAAACAAGAAAAACAGGTGTATTATGGCGGGCAAATCGACTCCATTCGGTTAAGCGGTGGACTCAAAAAATCGATACCATCTGAACGGTTTGCGCAGTGCGATTTTGTATCGGGGTCATTATGCGGTTTTCACAAAGCAGTAATCGATACGATTGGTCTGTGGGACGAAGGGTATGGTATGTATTACGAAGACGTTGATTTTTGTTTGCGAGCCAGACGTGCAGGGCTCAGGGTTGGGATCGATTCCGAGACAGAATATATTCACTATGAAACGTCGGGAGAGTCAACGCTTAAAAAGGAACAACTCGCGACGAATCGGTTTAGATTTTTTCTTAAATATGCGGATATTAAACAAACATCATATGAGGCGATGCGTCTACCGCTTACGATTTTCGAGTATCGAAAGCTCATATGGGACAGTATTAAGACACGTCCTTTTTTGGTCAATTTTCTTAGCTTAAATACGTCTTCGTTGTTTCTCAAAATTCTTAATTTTATTCTGTTTTTATTTCTGGTCAGATTACTGAGTGTTCCCGAATATGGGGTATATACGCTGATTTGGGCGCTTGTCGGATTTCTCACCCCCCTTGCCGATTTTGGAACGACATCATTTGGTATTACACAGCTTGCAGATTCACGCGTATCGTTTAATGAGTTATTTTCCTTTAGATTTTTTGTTGCGATTATTGTCGGGATAGTGTCTCTTATTACTGCGGTTCTCTTTAACGTGACCGCCGGCGCAGGACTGTTTCTTATTGCGAGTGTAATGCTTGCAAATAACTTCTCGGGAAGCCTACTGGTTCTTATGAGTAATAAAAGCAAAACGTATGTGACGTCGCTTATTGCGGTCGCGTTTAATTCGGTGCTCATTATTGCGACTATTGCGACACTTATTATGACACATGACCTTACCCATGCACTCTTTACGATCGGTGCTGCCTATCTGCTATATAGCGTAATCAACCTCTATTATCTGAAAAAATTCTATGTGCCACTTGCATTGATTTTCAGTACTGCTGAATGGCGAAATATCGCTAATTATTCCTTCGTGTTTCTGCTGTTAGGATTTTTTGCGGGAGTATATTTTAGAATCGATGTGTTACTTTTGAATAAACTTAAAGGAAACGAGGCGGTTGGCATATATTCTGCTGGATACAAATTCTTTGAAGCACTTTTGTTTGTTGCGTCGAGCTATACGATTGCGGCCGCGCCGATTATCCAGAAGCTTATTCTGATAAATCGTGACGAATGCATGAAGCGTATAAAACGTGATAGTAGGTTATTGTTTTCGTTCGGCATGGGAAGCGCGATAGTGCTTTCTATTTTGGCTCCCGCTGTTTTACCTATTTTGCTCAAGCATTCGTATGCGCACTCGGTACAGGTATTTCAAATCGTCATATTTGCATTGCCGTTTATGTTGGTCTCAACCGTTTACATGAGTGTGTTGTTTATATTAAAAAAATCAAAAGCGATTCTTGCTCTTTTTGCCGCACAAGCGCTATTGGTATTTTTGCTAAATATTATCTACATCCCACGCTATTCTTATTATGCAAGTGCCGTGTTTACTGTTTTAGCAGAAGTCGTAAATGTTATTGCCGTTATGATTTTAGTACACAAAACCTATGCGGATCTCACTTGACGCGGGTGCATTATGCGGTGGCGCAGATGCACGCTATGGCACCTATATTTTCACCGAAAATATGATTGAAGCGCTGAGTCGCTATGATAAGCAAAACACATACATCGCATATACTTTTTGTGATATTGCCGATACGAAACAGCAGAATATTTCGTATAAAAAACTGCCCAAAAAAATGTGGATGTCATATCATGTAACCGCACACGAAATTATGGAACCAAATGATGTTTTTTTGGGTCTGAGTCAGGCACTTCCATTAGTGTCCAAAGCACGCATATTTACCTTTCTTCACGGGCTGTCGTTTCTGTTTTATAAAGACATGTACGAGGATCTCTATCCGCGACTTAAGAAACAGCTTGAAATGGCGCTTCGCGCATCGGATGTGATATTTGTGACGTCGTCAAAAATCAGTGAAGAACTCCACGTGCGCTACGATTACGACAATGCCGTAGTCATACAGCCTGGCGTTCCATTTGATATGGAGCACACCGTAACTACGGATGTGAAATACGCTTTACCGCGACCTAATTATTTTCTCTTTGTCGGAATGAATCACCCTATTAAACGAGTTGACCTGTTGGTCGATCACTTCAGAACCTTTAGAACTAAATCTAAATTCAAAGACTTTGCGCTATTTTTGGCAGGGAACTTTCAGGATCTACATAATCCCGCAGAAGGCATATATGCGTTTCCAACCGTTTCTCGCGAAATGCTGAGATATTTGTACGCTCATGCACGCGCATATGTAACCGCGAGTCAATACGAAAGTTTTCATTTTCCGGTGCTTGAAGCGCTTTCTCAAAAGTGTCCGGTCATAGGATATCAAACGGCGATTATTCCCGAAATGAAACCGTTTGTGATGTCGGCGCATAACGAGCGAGACTTTATCTATTGGATGGAGCAACTGGCCCATCGTAACCCCATACTGCCGGATCTGTACAAGTTGTATGAGCGGTTTTCGTGGAAGAAAACGGTTAATACCGTGAAGCGGTATTACCACCAAAAAACCTGATACAATGGCATAACATCATCTACCATGAAACTCTCGGTTGTTATACTCGCAAAAAACGCAGAAGCGACGATTAAAAAATGTATACAGTCAGTAACTGGTGTGGCAGACACAATAGTTGTTGTAGACGACGAATCTTCTGACCAAACCGTAAGCATTGCAAAGCTCGATAAAAAAGTAACGGTTATAGAGCATAAACTGGTGGATTTTGCCGCACAGCGCAATTTTGCAGACGAGCAAACAAAAGCCGACTGGATACTGCACTTGGATGCAGACGAAACACTTTCTGAAGAATTGGCACAGGAAATAGCGAACATCGTGAGTATGGCAGAAGGAGGCACTGACACGGGGTATTTAGCATATTATATTCGGCGGAGGGACTTTTTTTGGGGTCGTGAACTGCGTCACGGAGAAACAGCGACTGCCCGTTCAAAAGGATTTATACGATTATATAAGCGCGGGAGTGGTTCCTGGAAGGGTGCGGTTCACGAACACTTTGAAACGAATGCGCAAACGCGGCAATTGGGTGGACTCATCAATCATCACCCCCATCAAACCGTTGCCGAGTTTTTAACAGAAGTAAATCGGTACAGCACCTGGCGCGCGCGCGAACTCCAAAAATCAGGCGCGCGCGCAACGTTCATATCACTCACCGTTTTGCCGGTCGCTAAATTTGTGTATACCTACTTTTTTAAAGGTGGATTTCTCGACGGACCACCGGGATTCGCATACTCGTTTATGATGAGTTTTCACTCGTTTCTCGTTCGCGCAAAACTGTATCAATATACTGAGCTGTCATGATATATATCATTTTTTTCCTCTTTTCATTGGGGTCTTTGGGGAGGATTTCGTTTCTTGGTCAGCAAGTGAATATTTATCTTTATGAAATCGTATATGCGCTGTATCTGTGTGTGCTGGTCGCAAAGCACCGAACCAGACCGCTGAGTGAGCATACCAATTTGTACAAATATGGGGGATTCTTTTTGCTGGCTGCAGTTACTACATTTGCCGTTTCGGCCTTTTCATTTTCGACGCAACAAAATAGCGTAGCTATTCTCTATTTAGCCCGTCTGAGTGCTTATATTTTGGGGTTTCCCTACCTACTGCATCATGTAAAGGAGAAGAATATGTCAGGACGCGTAACCCGCGCATTATTGCTTTATATTATACTAACCACTGCTGCATCGATCGTTCAGTATTTTTACTATCCTAATCTGCGAAATCTGGAATATTTAGGATGGGATCCTCACCAGTATCGTATGTTTGGAACGGTATTTGACACCTCGACTGCCGCGGCCTTGTACGGAGTCGTTTTATTGTTTCTGATAGTACTGGGAAAGAAGTACCTAAAACCGGTTATATGGGTGGGAAGCATAGTCGTTTTTTCGGTATTCGGTGCGCTTACGTATTCTCGTGGATTTTATTTGTCGTTTGTCGTCACACTCATTTATTTTCTTGTCATAAAGCATAAGCGTTTTATGTCGGCTTTTTATGTGTTACTCATATTCGGACTTCTCCTGATTATTATTCCAAAGCCTGTGGGCGAAAGCGCCAATTTGGGCCGTATGTTCACGATACAAGCGCGCGCCGCAGATTATCAGAAGGGGATTGCGATATGGAACACCAATCCTGTATTGGGTATTGGGTATAACCATTTGCGATATGTTAAGCCGGGCGCCGGCGCTGACACGGCAAACCACGCCGGCGCCTCGTTAAGCTCGAGTTTTCTTATCATTCTGGTCACGATGGGAATAGTGGGGCTTATGGGGTTCGTAGTACTCTTATATAAACTCTCAGCAACGAGCCAGATCGCATTTTACACACTCCTATTTTTATCGCTCTTTTCACTGGCTGATAATATTCTGCTGCATCCGTTCATTCTCTTTATGGAGACATTTATTATCGCGCTCGGCCTCAGCAGGGTTACTTCTCGTACTTAATATTCACTGATTTTTCTTCAGTATTCCCGGCGCTGTCGCTCACGGTCACCGTTATTTTGTTGTCGCCCTCTTTGAGTTTTACGGTTCCTTGAAACACGCCGCCTGTTGCCAACACCGTCGGCGATCCATTTATTTTGACCGTGAGGTCGGTCCCTGCATCGGTTTTCCCCAAGACCTGTATTTCGTCGCGCGGGGTCGATGAGTTATCGGTCGGCGATTCGATTTCGAGTTTGGGTTTGTCGTTTCTAAACGTGACGGTATATTTTTGTGATTCATGCAGATCGGCGCTGCCCTTGAGTGAGCCGCTGACATAAATTTCGTTCTGACCCGCTTTGAGGCCGTCTATCTCGGTGGTGTAGTCAGACTTCCCCGAAACGTTGAGCTTTTTATTTACCGATCCATTCACATACACGCTGAGGTTGTCTATATTGGCGACCGTTCCGCCAATTACGAGCGACGCACTATTTGTTGCGTCTGGGATAGTGTTGATCCCCACATCGCTAAACTGCAGGTCGCCGCTTTCTTTGTCTTTAGTAGTCCCGCCAAATAGTTTCCCCGCCGAGCTTGATAGATTCACAAACAGAGGAATCCCAACCGTCAAAAAGAACACAACGACGGCTAATATAATCCCCGCTAATATAAGCGTTCTCTTTTGTGCGTCGCGTTGCTGGTGTCTTTCGAGTCGGGTCATATGTGTGTTGGAGCCCCTTGTCAGAATTGAACTGACATTTACGGTTTACGATACCGCTGTTCTGCCGTTGAACTAAAGGGGCGTTCTAGGGTTCTATTATACAGAATATACGTTTCTGTACGCGCAGATTCATGCTGCGAGAAGATCTTTTATCGTATTTAAGTCCGGGTCGCGTTAGTCGATCCATTTTTGAGCGGGATACGGGAATCGAACCCGTATCTGTTCCTTGGGAAGGAACCATTTTGCCACTAAACTAATCCCGCTTAAGTATTTGCATTATAGCGTATAATAGGCCCGATGGTCGAACGATTGACGAACGAGTACAGTGCTTTGGGGGTCGGTCTGGACAGAACAAAATGGGGCGGACTTCGAAAGCCTCTCATTGATCGTCATTCTGTAGGTGTTTTTCAAGATATTCTCACTAATCCCTATGTATTCTTTTCAGGAATTTACGCTACTCAAAGTGGAAGCGGATTGGTGACAGTTCAGAAGTACCGTGAAGGGCGATACGAGACTCAGCATGCCAAAGTCCCCGATGAGAAATATGGTGAAGGATACACTGCTCGGCTCAGCATGTTCTTACATGATTCACTTGTTCCCGCAGAATGCCCGGATTTGTGGCCTGCGAAAATGTATTTAGTCGATCAGGCAGGCGAAGAAATGAACATGATATATGCGTATTGGGAACTCCGGGGACAAGCTAGTAATCCTGATTTACAGGTGGCATTGGATAGGCTGACTGGGGTAATTATTAAACCAAGAACCCGCCAAGTGGGGCGCCGAAGCTTTAGTCTAGGTGAGCCAAGACAGGGACTTGAAATACAATATTTACCCAGTCTCGATAAGCTTCCTAATTTACTTGGATTAATTCCGCATGATCAGCAGAGAGCATTATAGCTGGCGAAATCAGATTGTATACTATCTCTATGCACACGATAAATCAAAACGTTGCGTCGCTTTTGCGCTCGGTTTCGGCCGCGCTTCTTATTAAGAAGGAGAGTCGGTTCCGCATCGTCGCCTACGACAAAGCCGCCGACGCAATCGAGCAAATGGCCCAAGACATAAAGGCGCTTTGGAAAGAGGGAAAACTTGACGATGTCCCTGGCGTTGGGGAGTCAATCCGGGCCCATTTGGACGAGTACTTTAAAACCGGCAAAGTGAAGCATTTTGAACATACGTTTAAGGGAATTCCGGCGGCAACCTTCACCCTTATGCATGTTCCGGGCATAGGTCCCATTCGGGCGTACAAGTTAGCGACCACGTTTCATCTCGAAAACCCCAAAACAGCGGTCCGAGACCTAAAAAAGGTGGCAGAAGAGGGGAAAATCGCCGAACTCGAGAGTTTTGGCAGTAAGAGTCAGACTCTGATAATGGAATCTCTGGATAGATTTATCGCGTCAGAACAATCTCCTTCGAGAATGTTGATGCCCTACGCCGCGGAGTTAGCCGATCGGGTTATCGCTCATCTTAAAAAGCATAAATCGGTTGGGACCTGCGACGTTTTGGGGTCGTTACGACGCGGCGTTCCCACAATCGGCGACATCGACATAGCATGCATTGTACCAGAGGACCAGATTGCCGCGGTTATTAAGCATTTTACCGAGTTTCCCGGGCTCTTAAAGGTCGATAATGCCGGCGGCAAAAAGGCGAGTATCATTTTACCCCCGCGGATACGGGTAGATTTGCGACTGGAGAGCGATAACGGCTATGGCGCCATGCTCCAGTATTTTACCGGAAGTAAGGCACACAATATTAAGCTACGGGAGTATGCCATTGGGAAAGGGTACTCGTTGAGTGAGTGGGGAATTAAGAAGGTCGAAGATCGGGGTCCACTGGCCAAAGGCGACGAGCACAAAATCATGCGTTTTAATACCGAAGAGGCATTCTACGGATTCCTTAAGATGAAAGTGCCGCCGCCTGAGCTCAGGGAAGGCACAAACGAGATCGAGTTGGCGCTCAAGGACAACCTTCCCAATTTAATCAAATTAACTGACATTAAAGGAGATCTCCATGTGCATTCCGATTATGATCTCAAACCCTCGCACGACCGCGGGGCACACACTTTTCAAGAAATGAGTGATCGTGCTCGCGCGCTAAAATACGAGTACATAGGGTTTTCTGAGCACAATCCGAAGCAATCTGGGCACACGGCGTCGCAAATCGTCGATATCATGAAGCGTCGCCAAGAATATATACACAAACACGTGAAGGGGTTGCCGTACTTTATTGGCCTCGAAGTAGACATATTACCGAGTGGCGAGATCGCGCTTCCCGAGAAGGCCATTGATTATGTCGATTACCTGATTGTATCAGTCCACAGCTCGTTTACTCAAAGTAAGGAACAGATGACCAAACGGGTAAAAACCGCCTTGTTGTACCCCAAGGTGCGTATTTTTGGACATCCTACGGGTAGATTACTCATGAAGCGCGAAGGAATTGACCTTAACTGGGATGTCATTTTCGACATTTGTAAGAAACGCGATATCGCGCTCGAGGTGAATTCGTCGGCTGATCGGCTTGATCTGCCCGATACTCTTGTCCGTGAAGGCCTCAAAAATGGCCTCAGATTCGCGATAGACACCGATTCGCACGCTCTGGAGCATATGGACACTATGAAGTATGGCGTAAGCGTCGCACGGCGAGGCTGGTGCGAAAAAAAGGATATCGTAAATGCGCTACCTCTAGCTTCGCTCAAAAAATGGATCCATGCCGTTTAGCACGCGGAATTAAGAAGCGGGAAGAATCAGCTTGTTGCCGGAATGAATTACGCGGGGGTTCGACAAGGCGTTAGCTTCGGCGATCTTGGTCCACATGAATCCGTCTCCATAAGTTTTTTGAGCGATATTCCACAGGCAGTCTCCCTTTTGCACGACATATTCGGTTTGTGCCGCGGCACGGACGGGAGCGCGTGAGGGTTGCATGGTGTTTTGCGCGACCACTTCGCCGCGGGTGGGGGCTTTAGCCTCGACCTTGGGGAGAATTATGTGCTGTCCAATCTCGATCTGATTGGGATTCACCATTTTATTAGCCTCGGCAATATCGACTGAATTAAACCCCGAGCCGTACGCTTCCTCGGCGATCATCCAGAGGCTGTCGCCCTCTTTTATTGCATAATCCTCGCCCGCGACAGCTTTAGGTTCCTGAGCTGCTGGTTTAACATCGACGGTCGGAGGTGCCGAATTACTACGAGTAAATAATTTGACGACCTCGCTCGGTGAAAACCGGGCCCCACTATTTCTAAAAAAGAGCGAAATAAGAAGCGATATTACGATTATGAAGGTGAGCCCTAATAGAAAGTTAGGAAAGCGCGACTTGGGTTCGGGTGCTTGCTTTTTTACTGCTTTTGGGGAAGTACGTTTTGCGCGAGCCATTCTGAATTATAGCAAAGTTTTTTAGGATTGCTATAGGTAAAACCTATAAGAAAATCTCCTGCTGTTTTCTGTAAGACGTGGTAGAGTATTGGTGTAGCGTTATCCATTTACTATTTTATTTATTATGAACACAACGTATATCATCATCGGTGTTGCGGTGCTCTTTGTTATTTTTTTGATCGCTTCGTATAACGGTCTTGTTACCCTGCGAGCACGCATAAAAGAGGCACTGTCGGGGATCGACGTACAATTGAAGCGTCGTGCCGACCTCATTCCGAATTTGGTCGAAACAGTCAAAGGCTATGCAAAGCACGAAAAAGAGGTCTTCTCAGACGTAACAAAAGCGCGCAGCGCACTCATGAAGGCCGATACCTTGGCCGACAAAGCCGCCGCTGACAACATGCTCACTGGTGCCTTAAAGTCGTTGTTTGCCGTGGCCGAGGCGTATCCTCAGCTTCAGGCAAGCCAGAATTTTCAGGATCTTCAGCGTCAGCTCGAAGACACCGAAGACAAGGTTGCGTATTCACGCCAGTTTTATAACACCAATGTCCTTGATTACAACACCAAGGTACAAACGTTTCCGACCAATCTGATGGCTGGTGCGTTTGGGTTTCATACCGAGGAATTTTTCCAGGCCAACGAAGAAGACCGCAAGAACGTAAAAGTATCCTTTTCATAAGAGCGAGCGTTGGAATGGCAGGGATGTTTATTCTTGTTTATTTGGCTTTTTACATAGGTTTATATGAGCATTTATCAGCAGGTTGCGAGTAACAAACTGAAGAGTTATCTTCTGATTCTGCTTTTTATGGCGTTCTTTTCGTTTGTGTTTTATGTTGTAGGCCGAAGTTTAGGGAGTTCAACAGAGTACCTTATTCTTGGGCTCGGCTTCTCGCTTGTTTCGGGGTTTGCGAGTTACTTTTACTCTGACAAAATGGTTTTGTGGACTACCGGCGCGCGTCCGGCAACTAAAAAAGAATTCTTCGACTTTTACACGGTTGCCGAAAATGTTTCTATAGCTGCCGGGCTTCCAATGCCCAAGTTGTATGTTATGGACGACGCGTCGATGAATGCGTTTGCAACGGGCCGCGACCCGAAGCACGCGGTGGTCGCGGCCACAACAGGCATTTTGCAGCGGCTTGACCGCACCGAACTCGAGGGCGTTATTGCCCACGAAATGGGGCATGTTAAGAACTACGACATACTATTTTCATCAATCGTATCGGTTCTTGTTGGAACACTCGTGCTTCTTAGTGACTGGATCATGCGGAGTATGTTTTGGTTTGGACTACGGCGCGACGACCGTGAGGAACGTTCGAACCCGCTTCAATTACTGTTTTTATTGATAACACTCGTTATTGCACCGATTGCGGCGACGCTTATACAGCTTGCCGTGTCGCGTCGCCGCGAGCTACTGGCCGACGCAACGGGCGCACTCGTAACCCGTAATCCGGGCGCCCTAGCCGATGCTCTTGAAAAAATTGGCAGCGACAAACAACCCATGCGCCACGCATCGGGAGCAAATGCACACTTGTTCATATCGAATCCGTTTAAGAATCAAACGGCGCGTTCCAAGCTTGCCGCACTCTTTAGCACTCATCCGCCCATTGAAGAGCGGGTGAAAATTCTGCGGGAGATGTGATAATATCACGAGTATTAATTAATTCATGCATCGTGTTAATGACATTGATTAAATAACGATTATGTGCGGAATTGCAGGTTTTGCGGGATTAAGAGACGACAAACTTCTCAAACAATTTTCCCAGCAACTCAAACATCGTGGTCCCGACGGTGAGGGATTTTATCGCGACCAGCGCGTTTCACTTCTGAGCCGACGTCTTGCGATTATCGATGTAAAGGGGGGAAACCAACCTATTTATAACGAGAGCAAGTCGGCGGTAGTTGTGTATAACGGCGAAATCTACAATTACCGCGAGCTTCCACTGAAGTCATCGTACACGGATACGACGAATGGGGCGACCAATGCTTTGACCGATTCAACGGCATGTTCGGAATCGCACTCTACGATCTCAAAAAGAAGCGGCTCATAATAGCCCGCGATCATTTCGGCATAAAACCGCTTTACTATGCGCTCACCAAGGCAAATAAATTCATGTTTTCTTCAGAAATTAAGCCGCTTATTGGCTCGGGTCTTATCGACAAAAAACCAAACGACAAAATCATCTATCGCTATCTTAAATACCGCATCCACGACGATACACCAGAAACATTTTTTTCGGGTATTTTTCGGGTCATGCCGGGGGAAATGCTTATTGTTGAGGGCCGCGAAATCACCAAGAAATATTACAGCCAACTCGAGGATGTTCTCAAAAAAAGCACATCCGAAGGTTCGCTTTCAAACGAACAGATCGAGCAGTTTGGCGATCGGCTCAAAGAGGCCATAAAACTGAGGCTTATTTCCGAAGTCCCCGTTGGGACTTGCTTGTCGGGGGGCCTGGATTCGTCAACGATTGCGGCCACGGTAAACGAGCTCCTCACCGAGAACGTGAGTGAGGCTCAGTCAGTCGGTAAATCTCAGAATACCTTTTCGGCCGTTTTCCCGGGCTCAAAAAACGACGAAGAAAAGTACATTGATGATCTCTTAAAGGTGAATAAAACTATTACGAGTCACAAAATATACCCCAAACCCGAGGAATTTTTCGATGAAATTGAAGATTTTGTACGTACCCAAGAAGAACCCACCATAAGCACTGGTCCCTATGCGCAGTACAAGGTCATGCAAACAGCCCACAAACATGTCACTGTTCTTTTGGATGGTCAGGGCGCCGACGAAATGCTTGGCGGGTATTTGCCGTATTATTTTGTTTATTTGAGACAGCTTCGTGCGTCGGGGCAACGAGCTAAACTCTTACGCGAAGTAGTTGCGTCACGCGACATACTGTACAAATACTTGAAGCTGAAAATGAGCATGCGCGCGCATCCGGCCATTAACCCGTCAGCACTTATGAATCCGAAGTTCAGAAAAACATATAAACACGAGATCTTTGAAGTCGAACAGAACAACCTCAAGCTCAGACTTATTCAAGACATCTTTTATAACAGCCTGCAATCGCTTTTACGGTACGAAGATAAGAATGCGATGCGTTTTTCGCTTGAAGGTCGGGTGCCGTTTCTAGACACGAATTTAGTCAAATTCATCTTTTCGCTTCCTGACGAGGCGATCATAAAAAACGGCTGGAACAAGCATGTGCTTCGTCGTGCAGCTGACAAGATGCTTCCTGCCTCGATTGCCAAAAGGCGCAATAAGATTGGGTTCACCACGCCCGAGGAGGAGTGGTTTATGCGTATGAAAAACCGCATATATTCGATTTTCTTGAGTGAGCAATTTGCGGGGCGTGCGTACTTTAACCAAACCGAAGTGGTTGCTGCGTTTCGTAAATATGTAGAGGGTAAAACGACCGACTCGATGCTGTTTTGGCGCATGCTTAACCTCGAAATTTGGTTTCGCGTTTTCTTTGATCAAGACGCCGAAAAAGTAAAAAAAGTTGCCGCCACAAGTACCATGAACGTCGGTGAGACCGTTTCGAAGCCGTATACTGCAAACGGAAAAACGTACGATCGACTGCTCGTCAAAACCGATGTGTTTGCCAAAGACGACGACTTTGGGACCAAAATAGCTTCATACATAACGTACAAGCAACTCAAGGAAAACAAGAAATGGTTTGTCGTTGTTTCTGAGAAGGTCGTCGCAATCGCGCAAGGGCGGTCATACTTTATATGGGACATAAAACCGGGCGTTCTGGCCCGCGTTCTCTCAAAACACGTGACCCGTACTCCATTTGGGATCGGACTCGGAAGTCCGTGGACCATGCA
>JACOTV010000005.1 GCA_016178125.1 Candidatus Microgenomates bacterium
GTTTTCGGGAACGTTTGGATTCTTGTTTGTCGGGGCGCGCATACTGATATGGATAAATTTCGGCGTTTACCAAAAACAGTTCGCCACCAATCACTTTTACAAACGAGTCGTCGAGTTTGATCTTTTCGGCACGGATTGATTTGACTTCGGGGCCAGTCAGCATAATACCGACTTCAAACTGTTCGAGTTCTTCGTATTCGCGACCGAACTTACGGTTCAGGATTCTCATAAGAAGTATTGTATCACTGCTCCCGGATGATCGCCGGCTCGCCGAGAACTTCGTTTATTTTATCGATCACCTGAAGAATGCTGGCTGAGTCCATGGTGAGTGCCGCCGCCGCTCCGCGGTCGAGCATTTTTTGTACATAACTCGCGCTACTTTTTGAAGGAAGAAGTACCACTACAGGAATATCTTTTATTGTAGGATCGTCTTTGAGAACTTGAAGCGTATCGACAGCGTTTTTGAGGAGGATGATATCGGGTTTTAGGGAGGCGGCTTTTGACTGGGTGTCGGCGGCGTCAAAAGCCGCCTCCATTTTAAGCCCTTCATGAGTAAAGATCTGGTTCATGATAAAAAATATCTGGTTGTTGCTTAAGTTGGGATCGTTGAATAAAACAGTTTTCATAGTATTTATTGTAACAGTCTACGCTTGAGCCGATGATTGACGTGCTCGTGTCTGATGGGTTTGTGCTAACTGATTTGTGTCTCGATCAATGGCGCGTATCACGCGTTGAAGTTCACTGTTTGTTGGGTGTTCCTCAAGAAACGGCGGGGGAATAGACGCGCCATACTGCCGTGGATCTAGCGTGTAATACATAAGTCCGGTGCCGATGGTCACGAATTTGTGTATTTCTAGTGCGCGCTTTACTTGGATCCCCTCGGCATCACCGGCCGTTCCCGTGAGATCGTACTTAAGATCAACAGCCAAGTTACTATATGGGTTATGTTCCCGCACTCTCACGCGTGTTCTCGTCGGCTGATGAACATCTCGATGGTATACGACCTGGCTTATTTGTATCGTGCGTCGGCCCGCTTGCCAAAAACAGATCATATCCTTGCGATTTAGACCATCCGTTTCAAGTTGGTGAGTTGCGCCACGATATTCTTTAGCGGGATAATGAGTCCATTCGGTTACCTCGGGGCGCACAAAACCATCTGCTACGGTTTGCAGGTGTCCTCGGGCATCAAACGGATACTTGGGCGTTAAGACTTCCATATGCTATAGGATATTATAGCAGACAATATGTGGCTATTTATCTGAAAAAGTTCATATAATGAATGTATGAAGCGCGCGACTGGATTAAAAAGTAGGCATGCCGTTCAAATCTTCATTATTGAGATCGTCGTCGGATTGATCGTAAACCTGGTGTCATTATGGATATTTTTTGAAATCTCAAAGGGACTCTTAGGATACCAAATTGCTTTGTTTGACCAGTGGATAATACAAGTTGTGTATGCATGGCGGAGTCCGATAGTCACCGAGATTATGAAGGCAATAACGTTGTTTGGCGGTACCGGGCTTTTGGCGTCGGCGCTTGTTGTTGCGATGGTGCTTTCAGCGTATCGGCGCAATAAGCGGTCGATAGTTTTTATGGGAATGTTCTTGTCGGGCGCGGCCCTCAATATAGCGCTTAAGGACTTGTTCCATAGGCCGCGCCCGACCCTCATGCCCCTCGTGCACGAAGGAACCTACAGCTTCCCTTCGGGTCACGCTATGAATTCTTTTATTTTTTACATGGCACTTGCGTTATTGTTCTACCAATACACCCGTGATAAAACATTGGGGGTGGTGATGACTATGGGGATGGGAATATGGGTTTTTCTTATTGGATTAAGTCGGGTGTATTTGGGCGCCCATTACCCCAGTGATGTGATTGCTGGATATTTTGCAGGACTATGGTGGCTGGTCACGATACTAATCATAGAAAAGATCGTTACGGTGGAAACCCTGATCGGGAAGCGAATGTCTTAGGATGAACTTGGTATACTGTGTGTATGGATTACGTTCGAAAAACTATTTTTGCCTACAACAGTAACCCCCAAAAATATATCGATAAGACCATGAACATGGTTCCCTACGATTGGGTCGATAAAATGGAAAAACTCCTTCCACCAGACGCTAAAGTCCTCGATGCCGGATGTGCCTACGGACGCGATGCCAACGAATTTTTCGAACGCGGATTCAACGTTGTTGGCGTTGATCTTTCAGAGGAACTTTTGGCCAAAGGGCACAACAAATTCCCAAAAGTAACACTGAAACACATGGATGTGCGAAAGCTGGAGTTCCCCAACGAAACCTTCGACGGCGTTTGGTGCAATGCAGTATTGTTGCATCTTACTGACCCGGACATTGAAAAATCACTGAAAGAATTTCATCGCGTTCTGAAAAAAGACGGCATACTATACACTTCGTTTCAAGAAGGGGATGACACCGAGGAGCGTATAACAACGTTTGGGGTCGACGCACCACGTTTTTTCAATCTCAAGTCCAAAGACGATATCGAAGAAATGCTCATGAATGCCGGATTTACGCTTTACGATTCCGAACGAACCGACGATATGAGAACCGAACAAGAAGATAAAAAATGGATATCAACGATTTCAAAAAAAACTGAAGGAGGTGAGCAGGAAAATGAATAAAAGAGAGTCTTGTATCGTAACGTACAAAATGTAAAAACGATGATTAGTGAGTCAACGATGCAGATTAAGGAAGGTCGAGGCGTTCTGAGCCCGACCCCTCATACAAGCCCAACCGGACAAAGTAAGATGGAAAAGTAATTAATTTGATTTAGACGCTACATGAAACAAGCATCAAGTACTTTTTATGTCGTGCGACACGGCGAAACTCATTGGAATGCTGCACGGCGTATACAAGGACATTCTGATATTCCCCTGAACGAAATCGGCATACAACAAGCCACAAAAGCCGCCACGGCTTTGGCGCATGTGCCGTTTGATATGGCATTTTCGTCGGATTTATTACGCGCCCATCGAACCGCCGAGATTATTGCCGCAGAACATGCCTTGGTCGTCAAAACGACCGAAGTCCTCAGAGAACGCTTTTATGGAACGCTCGAGGGAAAAGATGTACAGGAACTCGATCTATTGCATAACCAATTGAGCACGCTTCTTTCTGCCGAGCGAGACGCTCATCGCGCATCTTTTAATGTTGAAAGCGATGAAAGCGTCGTGAGGCGACTCATTACGTTTATCAGGGAAACCGCTATTGCCTACCCGGGGAAAACGGTACTCATTGTCTGTCATGGCGGGCTTATTCGTCAGTTACTGCATGAGTTGGGGTGTTATCCGCGTACGTTGGAGCGTCGGGTACGGGTCGGCAATACGGGGTTCGTTGCGTTTGAAACAGATGGCGCAGATTTTAGCGTGAAAGAAATAAGCGGGGTTACCTTGCTTGATGCATGAATTTTATATCTTCGTGATCTCAACGACCGACACATGATTGGGGGACATATATATGACGCGCTGTAAATCTTCGCCGTTTAAGGTGACCGTATCGAATTTTAGTTTTGAGTATCCAATATTCGTAACGCTCAGCTGATAGGTGCCTGGTTCGAGCCCAGAAAACGAAAGCGGCACTTGTTCGCCGTGCTTTCCTTCGGGATCATAATTTGCCAGTATGACTCGTATGGTGCTGTCTTTTTTAGCGGCTATTGCCTTTACATAATTACTTTCTCCGTCTACGCCTACGCGGTCGCCTTCGAGCAAATTAAGTAACTTGAGTGCTTCAAATCGAGCGCGGCGGGTGCCGTCTTGGGCGAGTATTCCGTGACTGGGATGATCGCCGTCATGTGCTTCAAACGTAAACGCATAGGCGATGTTTCCATCGAGAAAATTTCGTACTGACCCAACAATATGTGCGGCTCCTGCGGGGCCGTCGGCTACGGGATTATACGCCGGGTCAAATCCCCATTCGGTAATAATTTTGGGTAGATCGCGATACTGTGAATAGGTTTCTGCAGGCATCCAGTCATTGATGTTTTTCATGTCGTCGGCATAGGTGTCTACAGACTGGGAATACCGGTGCCACGAAATGAAATCGACCCGTAAGTTCCGCTGGGTTGCGACGTCTAAAAATGTACGCATCCAGTTGCGGTACGGGGCAGTGGTCGATGGCCCCCCAATATAAAACTTCTGCACTGACTGCGCGTTTTGTGCACCACGAACAGATTGTTCGTACAAATTCATGTAGCTTTTAGCTCCTCCGTAAACGCTCCACTTGCCGAAGGATTCAAGATCCGGCTCGTTCCAAACCTCGTAGTAAATGTTAGTGAGTGAATCTCCTTTTATTGTGCCCCCGCATAAGATCGTTGATTGCCCGCTATAGCGCTCGATTGTTTTTTGTACAACTTGGCGCCAGTCGTCCCAATTGCTGGGAGGCGAAACTACACTACCGTCTGAGGAGATGCTTCCGGGCATATAGCCAAGTGCAAAAAACGGCTTGGCGCCGGATGCGTAAATATCGCAAACGGTTTGGTCGAGCTGGGTCCAATCGTAACTTAAGCCTCCGGGTCCCCGAGATACCACGTTGTAGAAGTCATACAGATGATCAATGCGAATATATTCGGGAAACAGACTCCGCAGCTGAGACGTAACCGGCTGTAGCATGCGAACTCCGCTCTGTTCGCCTCCTTGGGCAATTGCTCGCCACGGCGTCTTGAGCGGCCCGAGATTTTTTTGCGCATCAACTCGTATATTTGCTTTTGCAAAGGAACCGATTAATAAGTAGCTAATGAAGATAAACACGGCAACCGGTACAACAATCCCAAGGGCGATCAAAGAGAACCTGATCTGCCTTGAATCCATGCATTCATGATACGTTACGTGCCTGGGATCTGCAAATGTAGTATCATTAAGTGCTCCTATGCTTAAGTACGCATTTGTATTGGTATTGGTTTTTGGTGTCACCGCATTCGTTGTGCGGAACGTATATTTTGAGGGTGTGAAACAAATCCCTCAGAAAAAATCAGTCGCGCAGCTGCAAAAAACATCTACAGAACGAGAATTATTTCGGGGGCAATTTAAAGGAACCGACAGCATTCACAACGTGGTGGGGGATGCCGTAGTTATTCAAACTTCTCAGGGCCCTGTCTTGCGATTTGAGAAATTTTCGTCGACCCCGGGGCCTGATTTAGTGGTGTATCTTGCAAAAAATGACAACGTAATCTTTATCAAAGATTTAGGAAATCAGCCAGTCACGTTGGGGAGCTTGCATAAAATAAATGGAGAGCAAACCTACACGTTACCCGAAAAATATACTGACTATCAATCGGTGGTAATTTTAAGCCGCGCCTTCAGTATACTTTTCGGCGCGGCACCCATAAAATAATTAAATGCTGTTATACCTCTTTGCGTTTCTTTCTGGGCTCGTTACTATTGCTGCACCGTGTATTTGGCCACTCTTGCCGATCGTATTATCGACAACTGCAACAGGTGGCCATCGAAAGCCACTGGGGGTGACTCTGGGGATTATAACGAGCTTCGCTTTCTTTACCCTCACGATTTCATACATTGTAAAAATTATTCCGATTGATCTCGATAAACTCAGGTTATTTGCGGTCGTGGTTATCGGGTTTTTTGGGCTTACTCTTATTATTCCTCGGTTGAATCAATTGGTCG
>JACOTV010000006.1 GCA_016178125.1 Candidatus Microgenomates bacterium
GGTGAGCGAGGAAAATCAAAAACTCCTGACCTTTGTAAACCAAATGAATCTGCCGGCAGGCTACACCACCAAAACCGGCGGGGTGAACGAGGAAAACCAGAAGTCGGTACAGTCGATTTTACAGGCGATGCTTTTATCGTCAATTCTTATTTTGATCACCATGGTAGTACAATTTCAGTCATTCCGTAAAGCAATTATCGTTCTTATGGTTATCCCGCTTGCCGTGTCGAGCGTGTTCTTGGCATTTGCACTTTTGGGAATTCCGCTGTCGTTTCCCGCACTTATTGGCGTGCTTTCGCTATTCGGTATCGTAGTCACCAATTCGATGTTTATTGTTGACAAGATTAACCTAAATATGCGCGAAGGTATGCAATATACCGAAGCAATAGCCGACGCAGGAGCGAGCCGTTTAGAACCCATTATTCTCACGAAGCTGACTGCGGTATTTGGACTCCTTCCGATTACGCTTGCTGACGCATTGTGGCAAGGCTTGGGAGGCGCAATCATATCGGGTCTGTTGGTTGCCTCAAGCATTATGCTCTTTTTCATTCCCGTGGTCTACTATATCTGGATGAAGAAGGAGTAATTGCAGCGCGCGTATTTACTTAGTCTGCGTGAGTTTTTCTACGTATTTTGCGATTATGTCGACTTCGATATTAACTTTGTCGCCTTTTCTTGTCTGGTGAAGCATCGTGTTATCCCACGTATGAGGAATGATACCGACGGAGAACGTATCCCTTTCGGCGTGTATCACAGTCAGTGAAATGCCGTTCACGGTGATTGATCCTTTGTTGACCAGATACTTTGCGATAGCGCGATTTATTCGGAAGGTAAAAATGCGACTATTCCCTTCGTCCTCAATAGAGAGAATAGTGGCTACGTCGTCGACATGCCCTTGGACAATGTGACCGGCAAAGAGTGTTTCGGTAGTTACGGGAAGTTCCAGGTTTACTCGCTCACCGGTCTTAAGCGTGCCGATGGCCGTTTTCTTATCGGTCTCGGGCATATATTCGACCCTAAATAGATTGGGATTAGTTCGCCCGACTGCGGTCAGGCAGACGCCGTTTACCGCAATGCTCATACCATCGGTGAGCTTGGTGAACATGTCGTGAGGCGCGGCGAGCGTCAGCGAGCCGCTTGTGTACTGTACCACTTCTCCGAGATGGGTAAAGGGGCGCGGGCGCAAGCTCGGATACCCAACAGCCAACATACCTGCGCCCGCGCCCCTTGAAGATGGCATATATGTAGGTTACACCTTCTCAGATGAGCATAAGCTGCCCTCTCTTGTATTTGTCGGTGCATCAATCACGTTTGACGAAACTGACCGTAAGGCTGAAATCTATGCTCTTGATTTTGATGGCGACTTGTACGGAAAATCTATCTCGGTAGAACTGCAGAAAAAATTGCGCGGAAACAAACGATTTGAAAGCGAAGAAGCGCTCGTTGCGCAGATGAAACGAGATGAGCAAGAGGCACGTGCGTACTTTACCTAATCCTCAGCATGCTAGGGCGCAGCCTCAGGAACAAGGGTCCCTCTAATTTCCCCTCCGGTATAAGTGAACGTATGAATATTGAAGTACCATTTTCCTGTTTTGAGATCATTCATTTGCCCAGCAGTCATTGTTGACAGGTTGATCGTCTGAGTTCCCGGAATTAGCGGAAACAACTGCACGTCAAATTGGTCAGGTAAGGCACCGGGGCCATGTATGTGTTCGGCCGTAATTTGCCCCCCTGCGTCAAGGGTTGAGGTGAGGGTTACCACGGCCGATTTTCCATCGGCAGAAATGCTCAGTGAACCATTGCCCGATGCACTCGATGTGACTCCCTGTGGGGCAACGAGATGGGCGATATACAGTCGCCCGGCAGCGCTTGGCGTATTCGTCGGCTGAGGAATGGTTGGGCTTACCCCAGGACTTATCCCCGGATTTTTCACAAACGTACTTCTCCAGATTGAAAAATCCGCGAGCGATACTTTCCCGTCACCACTAAAATCTGATTTCTTGGTTGTTGCTCCCTGAAATTCTGAGCGCCATATAGAATAGTCAGCAAGCGATACTTTCCCATTACAGTCGGCGTCTCCCGTTGGTTTAAGATCACAAGAAGCATCAGGGGTTGGTGATGGACTTACCGATGGAGACGGTACCTGAGAAGGTGATACCGATAATGGCGGATCGGTTATTGGGGGTCCAACACCGAGCGTTTTATGAATGCTATATCTATACGAATCGACACATCCATCGCCATTTTCACCGCCTGGCTTACAGGCAAGATCGGTCGTTAAAAGCATATAGTCAAGCTTCACACCAGGCTCTGATTCCTCGTATACAAAATATAAATCTGCGTTTGGCTGGAGATACACAGCAAAACCTCCTCCCGGAAGTCCGTTGGTGTGACTCACCCACTGCCACTGACCGGTCGGGAACTTACCATTTCCCCATGCCTGATTACAGGTAGCTCTAAACTCACCGTTTTGGGTATACCCAAAAAATCTAAATGAATCAGCGGTCTCAGAAGGCGCATACATTCTAAACCATATATTGAAGACACCTTTTTTGGGTACTTTGAAATGGTGAGCATATTGGGCTTTTGTGGTAGTCAAGGTGACATTATCACACGTGTTAAAATACCCTCCAGCGTCGGTATCGTGATTGAACATCAGTTTATTTGGTGCATAGCCATCAAGCTTCTGAGCGGCAGGGTTTATGCTCAGTGTGCCGTCACTGGCAAGGGCAACCTGACCCGAAGCTCCCGCCGGAAGATTGGATGCTTTTATTCCCATCGGTTCATTGGTGCAAACCGAAGTCGGACAGTCTGCCCAGGTTGATGGCTTGACAAAAAGTGCGCCATCTTTCACTAGATACACTTCGGATTTGATAGAAAAGTTAAGATGAGCACGAATATTGACCGACGGATCACCAAAGCATGCATCACCGCAGCCATAATATGCCAGCTTATCAGTCAATGTGTCGGTGACCACCAAACCCATATCATTAGGTGTCTGATTTGGTTGCCACGTATCGGGACTTTTGGTCCACCATAGCGCCGATGGGTTCAATTTTATGTAGTAGGTGCCGTCGCTAACTAAGTTCCAGGTATTGCTGCAATGCTCTTGTGTGAACGACGAAAACCACATGCAAATATTTATCGTGAACTCGCGCGCCGTGGGCTTGCCTGTTACTACAAATTTTGCAATCGTGTCTCCCGTGTAATAGTTTGGCGCGTTCCAATTCGACGGAAGATTCCCTATTTGATCAGCCAGTGAAGGCATGGCATTACCATCAGGGATGATGGTTTTACTGATAATTAATTTCTGATCGTCGACTGCGGCTTGAGTGCCCACCTTAGGAAGCGTGTTGAAAAAAAACACCGACGACGCAAGAATAAGAAAGAACAAAAAAAACACGCCAATTATATTCGCCGCTTTAACGCGCATTACGAATAGTATATATGAATTAGAAGATTATGCGCACACCACCGAGTGCTGAATAATCGTACGGATGGAAGTGATGAATCGATCCAATCATCACGCGATTTTTACGAATGCGATAATCTTTTACGACTTCATCGATGACTTCGGGACCAAACTCGACATCAAGATACTTAAGAGTCACGTTAAGATGCGGAAATAGACCGATTTTTTTAAGCGCCGGCATGACGTCTTTTACTTCGTTGTAGTTTCGCTTTAAGTCACGCGTGTCGTGACTGCGGCAAACAATCATCGTAATGTTGCGTCCGATTTCGTTTCGGTCAATGTAATTAAGCAAAGAATACAATCGGTCTGAGTGATGAATGAAGGCGATAAATCGGCCATCAGATATATCTTCAAACTTATTGAAAATATAGTCGTGAATTTTGGGGAATCGACGCGTTACCCGAAGTGCAAACTTGAGAATATAATCCATGTAAATAATCGCCATTATAATGACGAGGGATGGAATGAAATAGAGTTCGAAAAATACTAGGTTCTGGCTGTCGATGCGAATATTACCGAATATGCCGAACATGGTCAGTAAGAAGGCCGCAATAACCGCCAAGACCGGTGCTCGGTACGTGCGCTTTAGCTCGCTGCGGGTTTCCTTCAATATAAGATTTCCAAATGCGAAGAGACTCATGACTCCCAAAAACGCGATCGTATAAACCCCTGCTAAGGACAAAAGATCACCTTTGGTCATTATCAAAATAGAACTACACAGCCCAAAGAACAAAAGCACGATTCGAGGAAATGAGCCCTTACCGTTCATTTTCCCCATAAAATTAGGCAGACAGTTGTTTACCGCCGCGGCCTCAGACAGCAGAAAGTCTTTTGATGCACCAATTGCCGCAATCGGCATACTGTTGACTACCGCAAGCGCGATGAGTGGATTAAAGACTACGACACCAATAAGCATGTTCCGAAGCGTTTTACGAAATACTCCTGGCGCCTGCTCCTCGACAAAGTTCGCAGAGCTTTCAAATCCCGAAACTCCCAACAGTGACGCCGAAAAACCTAAGTAAAGCGCGGGAAGGAGTCCCCCGCGCGCACCCACGATTCCCCAGGTGGTCATAAGGTTATGCGAAAAAATAGCGCTTCCGTGATTCATGAAATACACGAGTCCCAGGCCAACAAATATCGTTAATGCTACGATATGCAGGATAAAAAAGCCGAGCGCAACTTTTGCAGAATCTTTGATTCCCGCAATGACTAATATTGCAAACGCCAACAAGAGTGCGATAGTAAGTGGAATGACCGGCACCGGAAATACCGTATTTAAATACTCGACCCCCGTTTTTGCCGATATAACCGCCGTAGCTACATACGAAAGAAACGTCATGACTCCGGCGATTGCTGCAACGATTTTAGATGTCCCGTTAAGAAGACAATTATAAGCGCCTCCGTTAATAGGGAGTGCTTCAACGACCTCTGTGTATACTTTTTTATACAAAAAAAGTACGCCGCCAATAAGAAGAAGCACTATCGGTGCAAAGACCCCGGTGTAAAGCACAGCAATACCAGACACATACAGTGCTGAGCTTAAAATGTCGTTCCCGCAGATGGCGGTTGCGGACCATTGGCCGAGTTTTACGTGTTGAGCGGGTGATTTTTTCGATGACATAGGAGTTACAAACAGTGTAGTTTATTGTAGACGATACATCAAAAAAGTATATACGGCACGGTTCCGTACATACTTACCGGAGATGGACAGGGAGCACTTCGATCGTGAGCGGTTGTTTATAGCCTAGGCCAAAGTAGAAGTCTGCAGTGACTGAGTTGTTAAACATGAGTTTATATATTTCAAACTGGACGCGACGAATCATTTTTACTTTCGACGAAATGTGGATACGTTCATGAACAACCATGATCAGCCACTTACTATAATCATCGTTTACTGAGATATCTCTGTGTCGGGCCAAGTCGTCGAGAACTTTTTCAACATAGGGATCCTCCATGTATCCAAAATATATGGTTACTGAAGCAATGGATCCATCGGCCTTGTCAGAGTACAAATTCTTGACCGTGAAGCGTTCCTTAACTGTAGGAAAGTCGACGATTTTTACGGTCACAAATAATAAATGCTTTGGCAGGCCACCATACCGGTCCAGATAGACTTGCATGAGTGCTGGGATAGTATCGTCAAGCGAATTAATGGTTGTTGGGGTCATAACTATGCGTGTCAAATCATGCAGGTTATCTTCTTGTCGCTTCTTCTTAACAAGTTCTCGAATAGTCATGTGTGGATATTGCTCATACGCACGCCGCACAATAGCACGTCCCCACTGCCAAACCATGGAAATATATAAAAAGAGGATGCCGATAATAAGCGGGATATACCCACCCTGTGTGAATTTAAGCGAGTTGGCGACAACAAAAAAGATATCAACAACAGCCAGTGGCACAAACAGACCGTACGCAGCCCATGCAGACCATTTCCAAATATAGCGTGAAACGATAATCATGCCAAGAGTAGTCACGAGCATTACACCAGAAACGGCCATACCATACATGGCTGCCAAGTTGATACTCGACTTAAAGACGAGAACCAAGATCACGGCACCTGCAAAAAGCGTCCAGTTGATAAACGAAATATAGATCTGCCCTTCATGTTCTGAGCTCGTATGATCTTCATCAAGAAAGGGCACCAGGCCCAAAGATACTGCCTGAGAGGCCAACGAGAATGCCCCCGAGATAAGAGCCTGAGAAGCAATAACGGTCGCCAAAGTAGCCAGAATAACTAATGGATATAATCCCCACGAAGGAGCCATGCTAAAGAAAATATTCCCCTCGAGAACATGCTTACCGCTTAATAAGTAAGCCCCTTGTCCAAGATAATTAAGTAGAAGCGCGGGATAGGAAATAAAATACCAGCTCAGTCGTATAGGCGACTTTCCAAAGTGACCCATGTCGGCGTACAATGCCTCTCCACCCGTGACAACGAGCATAACAGAACCCATTACGAGAAGCGTTGTGTGTATGCTATGCGTCATGAAAAACTGGATTGCATGCAAGGGATTAAAGGCACTCAATATAACCGGTTGCTCAGCAATGTGTGTGATTCCCAGAACCGCAAGAACGCTAAACCACACAACCATGACAGGCCCAAATATAGTTCCCACCTTAGACGTGCCTTTGCTTTGAATTGCAAAAAGACCGGCGAGAATCGCAATCGTGATAGGTATGATATACGGCTCAAGCGTATGCGTTGCGACACCAAGCCCTTCGACGGCAGATATGACGCTGATTGCGGGAGTTATAATGCCATCTCCAAACAAAAGCCCGGCAGCAAATATAAGAAGAAGGGTGATCCACGCATTTGATTTCTTTTTCAGTTTATCGATAAGTCCGTAAAGCGCAAAGACGCCGCCTTCTCCCTCGTTGTCTGCACGGAGCACAAAAAACACATACTTAAACGAGACGATGAGCGTAAGAGACCACAAAACGATGCTGATTGCTCCGATTACGTCCAATTGTGTGAACGTATGGAGTGCATGGCCAAAAAATATTTCTTTAATGGCGTAAAGTGGTGAGGTACCGATGTCGCCGTAAACGACGCCAAGTGCACCGAGTGCAAGGAGGGCTAGTTTTGATTTGGATTTGTCGGGTTTTGATGTGTGGCTCATGTTCTTCCTATCTGCTTTAGGTCAAAGAGACATTATACCCACAACAATATATTCCTGCAAGAGGATCTAAAACGAGGCTGATGGTAGTAGTTATGGTTTTTTCTTTATATCTGCATCGATAAGCCGTCTTAGATAGACTGACTTAGGAATTTGTTCAATCTGCGCTTTTTCGTCGAGATGTTTGAAATGTTTGGGTGAAAGATATAGTGTAAATTTCACATCACGGTTCCCCTTAACATATGATAGGAAGTCTTCCAATATGGGGCCTACTGTCTCTTTACTATAGTGTTGTGAAACCACCAATTCGTTTTTATGCTCCCCTAACAAAGACGGCGCATGACCTGAATTATGAAGAACCAAGACCGGGATCCCAATCCTTGTCGCAAGCGCGATTTCATACCCCACACTCACGCTTGGATACGACGTTTCGGCGATCATACAGTTACAGCCCTGGATCCACTCCTCGACCTTCTTATGAAAATCGAGTCGTTCACTCCGTGGTTTGCGTACTACGTCTTCTTCGTTTGCCTTCAGTATGTGATCTGCAATTACGGTGTGTCCGTACGAAAGTAATTTATTGACAATCGTTAAGTATTTATCACGATTCGTGTTATTTGCCGAGATCGACCCTGTGAAGTAAATAACCATTGTTATGATTTACGCGTAATGGGTAACAATCGTGAACCGACAAAGGCAACACCGAAGAAAAAAAGTGACGCCATAATATCAAGAAGGGGCGCACGATATATGTCGTGAATTACTAAAAAGAGCGGATTATAGTAGATTGCAAATATAAACGCGACGAGTGCCAGCTCGGCCGAGCTTTTGCGATAGTACATAACCGTACACAGGGTGATGAGCATAAAGAGGGCGACTTCTACTCCTGACTCGTAATACGTCGACATGCCGCGAGGCACAGCCATAAGTAATACAAACGCTGTGATGAGCGACAATATGCGCGGATTGGTAATTCGTGACCAGTTCATACCCCGAGTATACGAACCCAGGTAGTGATTCACCTGAGACTCACGGGTGGATCTCAGCGGGCCTTAACCGATTGAAGATGTATTAAGAATGAAGGGTTAAACCGATACGTTTTGTCTTTGTATTCGATGAGTTTAATTCCGGCTTTACGATTTACCGCAAGCATCGTGTCGTACACGGTGCGATTTGCAGTGTCGTTCGTATCTTCACCCAGCTTTTCAAGAAGTTCATCGTGTTCCCAGCGTTTCTTGGGGTGAGCAAAAATTGCGTCAAGCAAATAATATTGATTTGACGCGTACGGCAGAACCAACATCGTTTCATTTATTTTCAGCTCACCACTTGAGCGGTTAAATGATATATGTTTGATCGCGGTCTTACTTACGCTTACCGGAATTTGTTTCTTCAGTTTTGTAAGAGCAAGGTACACAATGGGCAATAGCGTCGCGACTGCCGTTAGTAACGAGACTACAAGATACGCGTTAAGCATGTCATACACATCGTTCATGCGAAACCCGGTCACAATAAGCCCGACGGGTTGACTATTTGCGTATAGTACCCGGCGATGCAAGAGGAACGCCTCGCGTGTTTTGGGACTGCGGATTATCGAATAAGCCGGAGCATGGATTTCGTCAATAACATAACTGCGGTCAATAAAAGAGGGTGTTCTCCCGTTGTTAATAAGCACTTTATTGTAACGATCCACTATTTCAAACGAAATGTCGTAATTGACGTGTCGAATGTCGACTGCCGAAACGTCGAGCTCTCTATTTTTTCCCTGGGTAATTATTCCTAATAGGCGCGAACTGTCGGATGCAATTTTTTGATCGATTTCAGACAGACTCGTCGCATCGGGGTTAAAATATGCCGCGGTCACAACACCTGCAGGCATTCCCTCCATCGCAATGGGTTTCGATTGTACACGCCACCGCTCATTGGTTATGGAATCAAGTGTTGCCACCCGTTGGAACGTAAGCAGATGCTTGGTATCTGAGGAATCAAGATAGCCAGTAACGGGATTACTGCGCTCGATCACAAACCCATCGATACTTAATATATACAACGGTTGCACAAACCCACTGGAGCCTGAGGGGTGCGGTGTCAACGGGTCTGACAGGTATGCAGTGGTATCCCACTTACCCTCGCGATAGGTAAGGTCCTGTGCCACGCGCGTAGCATAGGCACTCAGGTCGGCCTTTAGTCGGCCCAGTTTCCACTCATAGACGATGGCATAGCTGAGGATGATCTGAAAGCATGCAATAAAGAGGATGTAGGTAAAAGCTTTCTCCTGAAATAGTCGTTTCATGGGGGTACTATTCTTAAAGATCAATTATATCATCATCTCAGCCTCAAATAAAGCCATAATTGGATGTTCGCACCCCTTGCCTAGGCGCAGAAAGCGTGCTATAAGATAAGTATGAAACCAAAAAAATATCTCGGTATACTTATGGGCCTCTTGACCATGGAATTCATTCTGGGCATGCTCGTTAATTTATTCGGCGTAGATCCGGGCGAGGGTGAATCCCCCACGATTATTAAAATGGCCTTTGCGACTCACGGTATAATCGGGTTACTCCTCTTAATCGGCGGTATTTGGATGGCTATTTTTGGTCTCAAAGCAACCGACAAAATCGTCAAAAAAATGGCGCTTACAGCCGCCCTCGGCATCCTTGTTGCCTTCGCCTGCGGCATTGCAACCGTTTCGCTACAGGGCCCAGCTCGCGAATATGCTTCGTTTGCGATGGCAATGGGCTTCTTAATTGCAGTATCAACAACAGGACGGTTGATAAGTCGAGTTTAGTAAACTCCCGATACGCAATACGTAATGGTAAAATAGCAGTACCCATGAAGGAGACTATTACTATGAAAACGATGACATGTAAGCAAATGGGTGGGCCGTGTACCACTAAGTTTCAGGGAAATACCGCGGACGAGGTTATAAAGGCACAAGATAAGCATCTAAAGGACGTAGTCGCCGAGGGCGATAAAGCTCACGAAGCAGCCTTAAAAGACATGCAAGCTCGATGGAAAAATCCCATCAAAGGAATGGGATGGTATCTGAAGACTAAGAAAGCCTTTGGCACACTGCCTGAAGATAAATAACCTAAACCCTTCTCCTTCACTTGGTGACCCACGAGGATTTAACTTTGAACCAATTCATCTTCGAAATAAAACAGTTAGCCTCAATAATTCTTTAGATCATCCGAATCAAATCAAGACTTGTAAATTACAGGAAAAGGTCCAAGGTTCAGATAATGGGTTTGCTCATGTTTGATCCTTGGACAGCTGAATTTTCTTCGAACTTAGATACTGCATTGTTGGCTCTTCAAATCCACAGTCTCTTGATGCAATTTTTACTACTCTACGCTCGCAACGAGTATGGGACATAGGGTTTACTATTTTTTTATCCCAGCCATACAGCTGAAATAGTCTTGTTACTTTATCGTACTCCTGAAGTTTAACTCGAGCTCCATACTCCTCCAAAGCAACAACGGCGCCAATAGCAGTTAAACCAACAGCAGTTACTAAAGAGGCGCCCTTTTGATGAGTTATCTCATTCACAACTGCGATTTCAGCACCTATGAAACTTGAATATCCAGCAGCAAAAGCTTGATTAATAGCACTAACCTGAATGAATTTTCGAGCTCTTTCTAACATGCTTGTGACCCCAACGGGATTCGAACCCGTGTGTTCGGGATGAAAGCCCGATATCCTAACCACTAGATGATAGGGCCAGTCACGTATCAAGCAATGACCCCCTTTTTACTGGGGGTCATTCTGTTGATACCTCTATTTTACCACGAAACAGTCGTTTACTGAGGAAAAATCCTTCGCATGTGACCGCTCATGGGGTGGTTCGGACCGAATCCACCTGTATGTTTTCGTTCTGCATTGATAGCCTCTGCCATCGGCTTGTCCGATGTTACACTAATCGGTTGGCTTCGTTCCCAATCAGATATTGGGGACTTTTGACCAGGAGCTTCACCACCAATTACATGGGGCCCCGACGAAACGACGGGTTCTTCGGCGACTGGAACTGCCGGAGCGAGTGGTTCTGTAGAAAGATAACATCGACTACTAACTGATCAGTCAAATGCTTAAGCGGATCGCCGCCACGCATAATCGCCTCGTGATCGGCGCGAATTGCCTCTGCGAGCTGTGCGATACTTGCATCGGGGAATGCACGAGAACCTGGCGGGCGCATACCTCCTTCCATTCTTGTTGGTTGTTGAGTTGAGGGTAAAAACCCTTCTGGGTGTGCCATAAGGCACCATTATGGTACTGAGTTTGATAAAAATCAATGGGTATTTGTTCCGTACCTATTAGGCAGAAGATTTAGCGGTGTCGAGTTTTTTGAGCTTCTCGATGGATTCCTTCTCGGTTTTGTTCTTGCTGTAAAAGTTGTAGACGAGGGTTAAAAGTGTACTAATCATGGTTAAAAAACCGGCAACCTGCTTGTCGTGGGCGATAAGCCATATACTCCCCCCGATACTCGTCATAGTGATCGCAAATGTCACCAATATGCCGGCGACTTCATTTCGTATGTTAGACCTCACCACCTTCAGTTCAAGTTCGCGACGATGGGTTGCTTGTTTTTCGGCCATGCCGAGAATGCGATCGGCCGACCCCGGCAATGTGTGCTCGTATTTTTCTAGAATGGCAGGGTGCGGAAGCGGGCCGGTAAATTGCTCGGTGGTATACACATCGATTCGGCGCGATTTGCGACGCGAGGTTCGTTCGGCGGCATGCGTATGCGATTTACTGAGACGGGAG
>JACOTV010000066.1 GCA_016178125.1 Candidatus Microgenomates bacterium
GTTTTTCAGCGCCTGGGGTGTCGATAATAACACGTGAGTCAACGAGCGACGACACGTTAAATGCGATGCGCGTGGGGATATTTGCCTTCATGAGTCCGGTAATAACATCCACCGAGGGCCGTTGCGTGGCCAAAAGCAAATGAATACCGGTAGCGCGCGCCATCTGAGCAATGCGCGTAATGAGGTCCTCGGCGTCACCTGGCGCAAACATCATAAGATCTGCCAATTCGTCGATAATAAAGAGGATAAATGGCTTCTTTTCGACCCCGGCCGTTGCATTATAGCCTTCAAGATTTCGTACGCCGACTTTGGCAAATTCCTTGTAGCGACTTTCCATCTCAGCGACCGTCCAGCGAAGAGCCGAAATTATTTTGTCTGGCTCTACAATGACTTCGGTGTACAGATGAGGAATGCCATTATATACCGATAACTCAACCCGTTTTGGATCAACCATGATCATCCGTAGTTCTTCGGGTTTGGTCCTAAACAGCATTGTCGCAATCCACGCGTTAAGCATAACCGACTTACCAGAACCGGTAGTACCTGCGATAAGAACGTGGGGCATTTTGGCAATTGAGGCGCCTTGGGTATTGCCTGACACATCTAACCCCAAGGGAACTAAGAGCGGATCAGTACTGTTTTTGAAGACTGCTGCGCTCATAAGGCGTTTAAGGGTGACGATTTCGGGGCGAATATTGGGAATTTCGATACCAACCATCGAACGGCCTGGAATAGGAGCCTCGATACGCACTTGCCCCGTTGGAGCAGCAAGCGCAAGAGCAAGATCGTTCCCGAGCGCGGTAATTTTTGAGAGTTTTGTTCCCATGGTTATCTCAAGCGCATACTGCGTAACAGTTGGCCCGTTATTTACCTCGGCGACGCGCGCCCGAATACCAAAGCTTTCGAGAGTGCGTTCTATGGTTGTTGCATTAAGACGTACATCTCCCCGATCCGCAGCTTGCTGTGACACGTCGTGAAGAAGCGACATCGGCGGATACACCCAGGTCGACGCGGTATGAGCTAGTGGCTTCATCACCATTTCTCCACTTGCGGCAGGCACAGCTTTTACCGCATTTGGCGCTACTTGAGGCTTGGTTTCGGGAGTTTTGGGTTTAAAGAGTGATAACGGAGACTTTGAGTCTTTTATGAATGCGTCGTCACCAGGTGCTTCTTTTACTTTCTTCTCGCCCGGTTTACGATTCAAGAGCTCGCGGAAGAGGTGGTTTTTTATGAAATAGACGAATGCCTGAAACAATTTAACAGCAAATATTACAAATGCGTCGACCGATGTGTCGAGAAACAAAATGAGGCCAATGAAGAATGTTATGGTCAGGATTAAGAGCCCGCCCGGCACGGAAAAATCATTGGTGAGGCTATTGTATATATACGAGCCTATGCTTCCTGACCTAAATACCCCCAAGAGAGCGATATAGATAAGTACCGTACCAATAGTAACATGCGCACGAAGTAACTTTTTCTTCTTTTTGGCAAAAAAATGAGTTGACAGAACAAACAAAATAAAGGGTGCGGCATAGGCCAACAGGCCGGCAGCCTCGGTCATTTTTTCGTGTATTTTTATGATGTACGATCCCCCAGGCTGGTCTCCCAAGAACGCACTGAACATCGAAAGAAGCATAATAATGCCAGCGGCGATCAAGATCATACCGATGATATTAAAAATCGTTCGGTTATTTACCTTAAATTTGAAGGGTAGTTTAAAAAGCTTTTTCCTCCGTGCCATTTCATATAATTCTAGGGAATAGTGTGTCTGAAATCAATGCGGTATGAAGGTGTATAGAAACGAGGAGTTATTGATCGTCGTCGATGCTGACGCGAGGCCGGCGGTCATCGCGACGATTGGGGTCTGTTGGTCGATCGCTATGGGGTCGATCGCTTCCACGGCTCCCACCGTATGAGGGGCGTGAATAGCTTCCACCGCCACCACGTCGGTCGCCTCCGGGGCGTCCTGCGCCATAGCGAGGTCTATCACCAGGTGGGCGGTCTCCACGTGGCCGATCTCCACCGCGGTCTCCGCCACCATCGCCACCCATAGGATTGCCATCTTCGTCGAGCATTTCGAGGTTCACTCGACCCTGAGGATCGATTTCGCGAACACGGACTTTGACTTTGTCACCGACTGAGACTACTTCTGAAGGGTCTTTTACAAATCCTTTACCCATTTTGGAAACATGGACCATTCCTTCTTTTCCAGGAAGAATCTCGATGAAGGCGCCAAAGGCAAGCATACGCTTAACTTCACCTTCATAAACGGTGCCTACTTCGACTTCTTTAATCATGTTCTCGATGTATGAGACTGCCTCGTCGACTTTATCTTTGTCGGTTCCTGAGATTGAAACGTTACCCTGTTGGTCAATGTTAATTTCGGTGCCGGTCATGGCAATAAGATGCTTAATGTTGCGACCGCCGGGTCCGATGATCTCGCCGATTTTGTCGGCCGGGGGGGTAAGGACCACGACTTTTGGTGCATACTGAGAAAGCGCTTTACGAGGTGACGAAATAATCGCGTTCATTTTTGCAAGAATATGAAGTCGGGCTTTTAGAGCGCGTGCCAAACTTTCGTCGATCATTTTGTCGGTCAAACCGTCGTTTTTGACATCGAGCTGGATGGCAGTGATGCCGGCTTCAGTTCCTGCGACCTTGAAGTCCATATCACCATTGAAGTCTTCGACACCCATGATGTCGTTTAAGAGCATGTAGTCGTCGTCAGATTTATAGATCAGTCCTATGGCAATACCAGCAACGGGTGCTTTAATCGGCACACCTGCGTCCATCAGTGACAATATTGATCCACATGTTGATGCCATCGAGGTTGAGCCGTTTGACGACAATACCTCGGAAGCTACGCGAATGGTGTATGGAAAATCTTTCTGATTAGGAAGAACCGGCTCGACCGCTTTTTCAGCGAGTGCCCCATGACCGGTTTCGCGACGAGTCGTGAAGCCAATGCGACCAACCTCACCAACCGAATACGGCGGCATGAAGTAATGATGGATATAATGCTTTGCTGTTTCGCCTTCGGGGCTTTCGATAAGCTGTTCCAAGCTTGGTGCGCCTAAGGTAACGATCGACAATACCTGGGTATCGCCGCGTGAGAATATGGCTGAGCCGTGTGTTCTGGGGAGTATGTCTGTTTCGACACCGATTTCACGAATATCATCGGGGCCACGACCATCAACACGTTTGCCCGTTTTCATGGTGTTTTCACGCATGATTTGCTTTGAAACATAGTCGATTGCCTTAAAAATGGCTCCTTTGTCAAAGTTTTCGGCGCTGTATTTTTCGGCGACCTGGGCGATAAAGCCATCAAGTGCGCTCTTATCTTCGAACTCTTTTTCGGCTTTACTTTTGATCAAGGCATCGATCTCTTTCTTAAATTCTTCACGAACGATCTTGGTGATGCGCTCATCGACAACCGCATTGGTGACGGGTTCTTTGGGGTACCCGATCTGTTCACGGATTTTTTCGATGAATTCGATGACTACTTTGTTTTGCTCTTTTGCAAGCTTGATACCTTCGGCGATGATCTCTTCACTAAGTTCTTCGGCTTGGGTTTCGATCATGACGACTTTTTTATTAGTCGACGTCACGACGAGTTCCATAAGCGAAAGCGGCTGTTCTTCTTCTTTGGGGTTTACGATGTATGAGCCTTTTTGAGTAGCATCACCGTCGCGCATATATCCGATTCGGGCAGTTGAAAGTGGTCCGTTCCACGGTAGTGCTGATACATGTACCGCGGCCGAAACCGCGATTGCTGCCAAGACGTCGGGAGAATTAACTCCGTCGACTGAGAGCAAAGTACAAACGATCTGGATTGATTTGCGGAGTTCTTTGGGGAACAGTGGACGGACACCGCGGTCAATAAGACGAGCGGTCAAAATAGCTTCATCTGAGGGGCGTCCTTCGCGCTTTACCCAGCGTGAACCTTTGATACGGCCACCTGCGTAGAGCTTTTCGGCGTATTCAATTTGAAGGGGAAGGTAATCGATATCTTCTTTTGCTTTTGCGACATTTAAGGTTACCAGGATGCAGGTATCACCCAGTCGGGCAAATACTGAGACATGAGAGGCTTTTGCAACTTTTCCAAACTGTAAAGTAAGTTTCTGTCCGTTTAAGTCTATTGATTCTTCGAGATATTTCATTATGTATATGTTGGAACGGATTGCATTATTTACTTCTTCAATCCCAGTTCTCCAATAAGGTGCTGATAGCGATCTTTATCGATCTTAACCAGATAATTAAGTATTCTACGCCGTTTTGCGACAACTTTCAAGAGCCCGCGACGGGAATGGTTATCTTTTTTGTTTTCATCGAGGTGTTCGATGAGGCGATCGATCTTGTGGGTCAAAAGCGCGACTTGTACTTCGGGTGAGCCGGTATCGCCATTCTTTTGGGCAAATTTTTCGATGATTTTTTGTTTCTCTTCAGGAAGCGCATGACCGCTGGGGGTTTCTACTTTGGCTTCGACTTTTTTAGCAGCTTTGGGCTCGACTTTTACTTCGGCCGTGGCCGCTGCCTTTTTGGGGGTCGCGGTTTTTGCTGCTTTGGCCGGAGCCTTCGCTTTTACTACTTTTTCTTTTGTGGTGTCTACAGCCTTGGTTTTAGCTGGAGCTTTTGTGGTCGTTGAAGCCTTTTTCATATTTGATTGATCCATTATAACGTCAAAAGTTGTGTTTTTCAACAAGGAAAATAGTATACGCTATATTGTTATATATACATATATGAAGCACTCTATCACATTTTACCACCTTTTCTTTGCTGCACTGCTTCTAACCAGCATTGTGATTTTGATCGTTCTGATCCCACCCACCACAATATGGCTGGTTGCTCTGCTTATTTTTCTGATCTCACTGACGTCATTTTACATAACAGCACTTATTACTCCGAACAAGAACACCCGCATACTTGTGGCGCTCTTCTCGGCGGCATTTTTAGGCATGAACGCGGCGATTGGGTTCAATGTGATCAACACTGCGCTCTTGGTTTCGTTTATAATAGGGCTCAAATTGCTTCTTAAATAACGATCATGAAAAAACCATTCTATATTACCTCGGCAATCCCCTACGTCAATGCTTCACCGCATATTGGGTTTGCGATGGAACTGTGCCAAACCGATGCAATATATCGCTACCACAAGACACTCCTTAAAGAAGATGCACTCTTATTGTCGGGGGCCGACGAAAATGCGCTTAAAAACGTTCAAGCCGCCGAAAAAGCGGGCAAGCCAGTACAAGAATTCGTCGACACAAATTCGGTAGAATTTGAAAAATTGGGAACCCTTCTTAATATACATATAGACGTCTTTCAAAAAGGAAGTAACCAAAAAACACATTTCCCGTCAAGCCAAGAGCTTTGGAAACGGTGTCAGGCAAACGGTGATATATATAAAAAAGAATATACCGGGTTGTATTGCATTGGGTGTGAATTGTTTTATTCTCCAGATGAATTAAATGAAAACGGTGAATGCTTTGAGCACCCTGGGAAAAAGCTAGAAGAGGTGTCTGAAACCAATTACTTCTTCAAGTTGTCTTCGTATCAAGCGCGGCTTATCAAACTCATCGAGTCCGATGATCTGCGGATAATTCCTGAGACAAGAAAAAATGAGATGCTGTCGTTTTTAAAACAACCGCTTCAAGACATAAGCGTATCACGATCAAATGAACGCGCCAAAAATTGGGGCGTTCCGGTCCCCGGTGACGACGCGCAACGAATGTATGTATGGTTTGACGCGCTCAATATTTATCAGTCGGGCATTGGATTCGGCTGGAATGACGAAATGTACAAAAAGTACTGGCCCGCAGACGTACACGTAATTGGCAAGGGCATCACCCGTTTTCACGCCATTTACTGGCCGGCGTTTCTTATGTCTGCAAAGCTCGACCTGCCAAAAACACTGTTCGTACACGGATATATCACCTCCGAAGGCCAAAAGATGTCAAAGTCTGTGGGGAATGTTGTCGATCCCGTCGAGGTTATTACACGCTATGGTTCAGAATCGGTCAGATATTACCTTCTCCGTGAAATCCCTGCCTATTCTGATGGAGATTTTTCGGAAGATAGGTTCAAGGAGTTGTACAACGCCGATCTGGCCAATGGCTTGGGCAACTTGGTTAGCAGGGTTACTACACTCGCTGAGAAACATGCAGTAGAAATGACCGAATCAGAGTCGGAACATCTTACGATTCCGCCGCGCGCAGAAAGCGGTGGGTTTACCCTCCACATGGAGCGATTCGAACTGAACTTGGCTCTTGAGGAACTCTGGAAAGAGGTACGAAACCTCGATGTAACTATCAATAAAGATGAGCCTTGGAAAAGAACTGGCGACGAGGTTGCCAGTCTTCTTAAGAACTATATTAAGGACATCAGAAACATAGCCTATGCGCTACAGCCTTTTATGCCGGTAACTTCGAGCACTATATTAGAATCGACTGGCAGTCGCGTCAGCAAAGTGAATTCTCTATTCCCTCGTTTGATAAAATAAAAACACATGAGCTCGGCATCTTCTCGTACTTCTTTATCTTCCACGATTTGCCATCGCCGTATAGCCTCAAAAATTACAACGTGGTGCCGCTCTCATCACATATTCTCGACAGAAAAGGGCGATTGTTGTATGAAATCTACCGCGACGAAAAACGCACACCAATCAAACTCTCGACGGTCCCTAAGTATGTCTGGGAAGCGTCTATTGCGATTGAAGACAAAGACTTTTTCAAACATGGGGGTGTTTCGCTTCTTGGCGGCGTGGGTCGGGCACTTAAGGAAATAATCGTGAATAAGAGTTTGCAGGGTGGCTCAACGATCACCCAACAATTAGTAAAGAGCGCACTTTTATCGCCTGAACGTACGATTCGTCGTAAAGCGCGCGAAATGGTACTCGCTATCTGGGCCGAACAGATATTTGATAAGAATGAAATTCTCGAATTATATTTGAATCAAATCCCCTACGGCGAATCCTGACGTAGCAAAAGTCCGTCGCGACGAAGTTCTTAAGAAAATGGTTGAACAAAAATATATTACCCAAGCCCAGTACACCGCGGCGCTTGCCAAGGAAGTACACGCGCAAGCGCCGCGCACAACCATAAAAGCGCCTCATTTTGTATTTTATGTAAAGAATGAGCTCGAAAAGCAATATGGAACCAAGACCGTCGAAGAAGGAGGGTTACGAGTCACCACATCGCTTGATCTTGATGTTCAAGAAGACGCCGAAAAAATAGTGAACGAGGAGCTCGACAAAGTAAAATACCTCAATGTCACAAACGGTGCAGCCTTGGTAACTCGGCCGCCTACCGGCGAAATTCTTGCGATGGTCGGGTCGCGTGATTATTTTGCATCAGCTTCAGGTGCGTTTAACGTTACCACTGCACTTCGTCAACCTGGATCATCGATCAAACCGCTCAATTATGCTGTTGGTATCGATCGTAAATTGGTTTCCCCTGCGTCGACTTTCCTTGATGTGCGAACCTGTTTCCCCGCCCCCGAAAAACAATATTGTCCGGTGAACTATGACGGCGTGTTCCATGGGCCCACTTCTCTACGAATGTCTCTTGGCAATTCGTTTAATATTCCTGCCGTTAAAATGCTTGCACTAAATGGCGTACGTGAATTTGTTGCGTCCACATCGGCATTTACGATTACGTCTTTTAAGGATGCCGATCGCTACGGGCTTTCACTTACCTTAGGCGGCGGCGAAGTTCGCATGACCGAAATGTCTCAAGCATTTTCTGCATTTGCAAATCGGGGTAAGCCGCGTCTTCTAACCAGCGTTCTCAAAGTCGAAGATCGCAGTGGGAAAATTCTGTACGAATTTAAGGATCCGAATTATATAAAGGACGTTGAAAAGCCTGTTAAAGCACCCGATTCGTTTGCCATTCCCGGTAAGCGCGCCATCTCACAGGAGACTGCGTTTCTCATATCGCACATACTGCAAGATAACAACGCACGTACTCTGGAATTTGGCCCAGCGTCATATCTTATAGTGCCTAAACAAACGGTATCGGTTAAAACCGGTACGACCGACGATAAAAAAGATAACTGGACGATTGGATACACTCCCAACTTCTTAACCGCAGTTTGGGTTGGAAACAACGATAACACCCCCATGAGCCAAGCCCTCGCATCGGGTTTAACCGGCGCGGCACCAATTTGGAACCGTATCATGAAGGATCTTCTCAAAAATCAACCACCGATGCCCCCGGTCCGCCCCGCAGGAGTGGTCGGCACGCAGGTGTGTAATACCGGTACCGTCGCAACCCCCAATCCCGATGGAACGCCCGGAAGTTGTCCTACCCACTTTGAATATGTAATTCGGGGAACCGAAAAACTCAATACCGGGATCTCGACACGACGCGAACAAGTCTGGGTTACCAAAGACAGCGATAAGCTATCAAAAGAAGGTGCCGAAAACGTAGAACTTAAGGAAAAGACTATCATGACCGACGGGTTTGGCCGGTCGTGCATAGACTGCGCAGGCGACCAACCCCAACCCAGCCCCACAAAGGCACCGTAACATTCCTCCTTCGACCCTGTGAACCTCGTAGGTTCACACCACAGGCACATTTCGTGCCTATTTCTGCTATAATCCACGGATGAGCGAGAGCTTCAGCCATTTTGAGCAGTTTAGGATACGAGATGAACCTCAGGGGTCCGAGTGTGACCTTAACTACTTTAGAGGTGAAGGAGCCTCAAATTATCCTTCAAGCGGCGAGTATCTCAATCCAGAATCGTCTTATAAGAACCGCTTCACAGATCTTTCTGATTGGGTCGCTTCGTTTATGAATCGCGGCACGCTGGCAGATGTTGGAGGCTCGGTGGGACATATGCATTATTGGATGCAGAGGCTTCATCCAACTATTCAAATCGTTTGTGCAGATTATGGGATCGAGGCGCTGAAATATGGTAAAAAAAATGACGAATCACTTCGGGCGATTCACGCCTCAGGGGATCGGATGCCATTTGCAGCAAACGCGTTAGATGGCGTGCTCTTTGCCGATGTGTTAGAGCATATTCAACCTGATTTAGCAGATAGGGCACTTTCTGAAGCAACGCGTACGCTCAAACCAGATGGACATCTGTTTGTCACCATACCAAATAGAAATACCTGGACTGACAAGAATTGGCATGATCCCACCCATCTATGGATTCCTAATAAAAACGGTATGACAACGGCATTGGAAGATCACGGATTCCATGATGTATCAGTTCACGTTTAGCTTCACATCAAAGCTAAGATTAGCTTGCTTATTTTTCAATCTCGAGTACCTATCATTAGTTAAAGTCGCAGATGACTTGCCACGGAGGGATTCCTGATTCCATGATTGCATCCATGACACCATTTGGCACGCGATACCCGTTTCCGTAATAGATCGTGAACATGACTCCGGCGTGTACCATAGGGTCAAAGTAAGTGGGATCTTTACGAAAAACAGACTCAAAGTCGAGTGCATTAATCGGAAATACAAAACGCCCCTCGGCAATTTTATTGGTATGGATAATTCGACCACGAACCATAGCATCCCAATCACTGTTTTTTCCGAAGTTATTAAAATGGTCATAGCCCATCGACCATATGATGTGTTTATATTGTCCACAGTGCTCTTCCCACTTTTCAGTCGGAACATCTTCTTCAAAGACACGTATAGGATCATAGTTCACAATTATCTGTTTATCTCGATAATCTTCAAGAATTCGTGGCTTCATCAGATAATAGGCCCGTCCGTCCTTAATGTCGAGTTTTTCGAGAATATTATGGGGAGGATTCATCTCTTCGCCTTGTGCCACGCACTTACGATATCCAGGATAGTTCATTGTCGGCGTGTCATGAAGCCCATGCATCGCCCATACTTCGTCGCCATGAGGTGCACGCCAGTCTGATTCGCTATAGTTGTACTCATAGTTAAGGCAGAGGTTTTGCACCTGTTGGAAGTTGTTACCACGATGCTCACACATAAACTCCGATGGCAATCGTTTTCCGACACGGGTGAGGGCCTCTTCCCAGATAGGGGCATATCGCGGCTGGAACTCCTCAGGGACGGCTTCTTTCCAAGCTTTGAATTCAAGCCTTTTAGAAAAACCGCCTTCGTCACTTTCTAAACCCAACCCGCCGGCAGCCAATACAAGACCGGTGGCTGCTGCGCCGACCATAAAATCCCGTCGGCTCCTATCGAAGGGTACAGGAGTGCGCTGAAAATGCCGAGTGACACGTTCCAACATAGATATACATGGCGATTATAACAGGTGGTGCGCCATTTCGTCTGACGAGGTGAGAGTGGCTTCGGAAGGCAACTTTAATGTAGCTCGCCGCAGAGTCGAACTGCGAATGGGCGCTTATGAAACGCCTGTTATAACCGTTTAACTAGCGAGCCTGAATTTAGGTATAATTATACAACGTATGGCTGAAATTGACCTCTCAATCATCATAATCTCGTTCAATACCGCATCAATCACGAAAAAATGCCTTGATACCGTATGTGCTTCACTGCAGACTTCTCGCCTCAAATGGGAGGTCGTAATCGTCGACAACGCATCAAACGACGATTCTCCCAAAATGCTTGCAGCGTACCAGAAAACCCATCCCGACCATATACGATATGTGGCTAATTCGCGCAACCTGGGCTTTGGCCGCGCGAATAACCAAGCAGTCGCCGATTCGCGCGGCCGCTACATACTCCTTCTCAATTCAGACACCGAAATTCTCGACAATGCGATCGTCAAAATGTACGAGTATTATGTAAAAAACGAACGCACCGTGCAGTTTATGGGCTGCAAACTGCTCAATGCAGACCACTCGCCTCAGCCTTCTGCAGCACCGTTTTTCTCGCTGCCTGTTGTGTTTGGGTTTTTGTTCTTAAAAGGCGACAAGATCGGCCTCACTAGGTCGTCTCCGAGCTCTGTTAAACAAGTGGGATGGGTTAGTGGTGCCTGTATTTTTACGAAAAAAAAATACTATGTGGAGCTTGGTGGATTTGACGAGGGAATTTTCATGTACATGGAGGAAGTGGATTTGCTGTATAGGGCGAAGAAAAAAGGCTATGTTACGGTCTTCTATCCAGGTGCCCAGATTATTCACATTGGATCGGCTTCAAGTAACAAAACATACCCCATACTCCAAGCGTATCGCGGATTCATTTATTTCTATAAAAAGCACTACTCACCCCTTGCTTTGTTTATACTTAGGGGTATGCTAAAATTAAAAGCGTTCGTTGCATTGACTATCGGTACTATACTAAGAAGGCCGTATTTAATAGAAACCTATGCAGAAGCTTATAAAGTCGCTCAAGTGGATTGACGATAATTTAGTACATGTAGCCACCATCGCCTTCATTTTCCTTACCAATCTTGTTCCAAAGTATCCTATTTCGTTTGTTGAATATACGTACATCCGTATTCGCATCGACGATGTACTCCCGGTTATTCTTGTCGCCATTTTTTTTCTTCAACTCATTCGTCGCAAAGTAAGCCTCAACATACGCGTACTTGTCCCTATCGTCATGTTCTGGGTCGCTGTTTTTGCGTCATTTATATACAACCATTATGTGACCAGTCCATCGACGGTCCCCATTTTCAATATCGGCTTTCTTCATAGTGCCCGCCGTATCCAATACATGGCTGTTTTCTTCGTTGCCTCGTCGGTCGTCGTGTCTGAAAAGCGATTCATGCAGTACTTGAAGTACTATTTCATTACGCTCACGATTGTCGGGCTTTACGGCCTCGGCCAGAAGTTCTTGGCGTTTCCCTCGATTCAATCAATGAATCCAGCCTATACCGACGGCCGTCTTTTGTTTCTGAACGCAAGTGATCGTATTTCAACATTCCCATTTTTGCTCCTGATGCGAAAGTTTAGGGTATTCTGCATCGCTATCGGTATAACAGCGGTTCTCCTCTTGGTAACTGGCGATATGACCAAACGATTCCTTCAGACGTTTCAGGTGAAAACGGTATTTGTGAATGAACAGACCGGCGGAACTTCGGTTGACCAGAAAATCACCGTGAAGAATCTTCCGGCAGGCACTAAGGCATTCAAATTGCCGTTTGGCAATGACACCTTACCAACCCCAACTGTTACCGAAAAAAACCTCAAGTTAGAAGCCCAGCGCCAGATATACGAAAATGCAAAGCGTAAAGGTATCTATCTATCAAAAGAGCAAATTGAGGCTCAATCAGACGAGCTGGCGAAGCTTATCAAGCCCAAGCAAATGCTTCTCTGCGACATATCGTGCGCAACCCGTCTTGAAGTCGAATGGCCACGCGCAATCGTTGCGTTTAAGAGCAATCCACTTATCGGAACGGGTCCGTCCTCGATAACCGAAGCCACCGACAACGATATTCTCCGCTGGCTCGGAGAGACAGGACTTGTTGGCACCTTGCTATTTGTGACTATACTGTTCCTCATCTCGCGCTATGCATTTAAACTCGCTCACATTGACCACGAAAAACGATACCTTCATTACGGATTCATATTCGGTGTCATTGCCCTCTTGGTAAATGCACTCTATGTGGATATTTTTGAGGCATCAAAGATGGCGTATAACTTCTGGATTATGTCAGGAATGATTGTTGGTTATTACACCTTCTATGAAAAAAGAAAGAAAAAAACATAACGTCCTCCTGAATATTCTTCTTCTTGGGGTTATCGTGCTAAGTGCAATAATTCTCAGGTGGCAAAATATCACTGCTCCACTTGCCGACTTTCATTCGTGGCGCCAGGCAGACACAGCAGCAGTCGCACGAAACTATGTACGCGACGGTATCGACCTTTTTCACCCTAAGTACGATGACTTGTCAAACATCCAATCAGGCACAGACAATCCACAAGGATTACGCATGGTTGAATTCCCTCTGTACAACGCAGTGATCGCCATGTTTGCACATATTCCCGGCCTATCAGTTGAAGTTGCCGGACGCATAGTGACTATACTATCGTCGGTTGTGGTAATTGTCGTTATTTATCTCTTATGTCTTGAAGAAAGCGGAATAATTACCGCGGTCGCAGCCGGACTTTTGTACGCGATCTTCCCCTTTTTTGTTTACTTTTCACGGGTGGTACTGCCTGAATCAAGTGCCCTAGCATGCACGTTCTTGGGAGTCTTTTTTCTGTACTTAAACAAATATCCCCAAAGAAAAGGAATCAGAATACTCTTTTATATACTAGCGGCTTTTCTATTTGCATGCGGCATACTAATTAAACCGACGGTGATATTTTACGCGCTCGTATTCGGTTGGTTATTCATACGTCAATACGAATGGGACTTACTTAAGAAATGGCCTGTTTATCTCTTTTTCATACTCGCATTTATCCCGTTTATTTTATGGCGCCGGTACATACTGCAATTTCCCGAGGCAATTCCGGTTAGTGATTGGCTATTAACCAGTGTTAACACCACCGGGGGAATGCAGCCCATATTTCTCAAACCCTCATTTTTTAGGTGGATATTTTATGAACGCATAAACAACATTATTTTTGGTGGCTACATGACAGTATTTTTTGTACTGGGTATTTTACGTAAACCGAAAAGTATATTTCTTATGTCAATTGTTGCATCAGCAATCACATTCATTTTTGTATTTGAAGGCGGTAACGTACAGCATGAGTATTATCAGACCATTATATTCCCGGGGCTCGCCGTCGCCGTCGGGCTTGGGGTTTCGTTTATCGCCGAAAATTACGTTGCCTTCCTTAATCCGTTTGCGACTGGTTTTGCGATCCTCCTGCTCACGGCGTTTTCCTACTTCATATCGTACTATCATGTCAAAGGGTACTATGGTTATTCAGCTGATTTGGTCAACATCGCCAGCATCATTAAAACGGTGACCCAACCGGGTGACAAAATTGTGACCGACAGCGTTGGCGACACTACGCTACTCTACCTATCTGATCGCCGGGGTTCACCCGCACCTTACAAAGATATGGAGGAGTTTAAAAAAGACGGATATAAGTATTTCATAACAATGAATGGTGATGTCATAAAAGCAAAAAAGATCGAGCACAAATACCCCCTAAAGTTCGAAAACAGCAAGTTCGCTATTTTCGAATTATGAAGGTATTGATGGTAACTCCGTATGTTCCTTACCCGCCCGCCTCAGGCGGACAAATTCGCACCTACAATCTATTAAAATACCTCAGCCGGAAAAACGAAATTACGCTTGTCGCTTTGTCTAAAGATCCCGCTGATTCAAAATACCTTCCCGCCCTCAAGAAATACTGTCATGAGATATATATCTGTCGCAAACCCGAAAAACCGTGGCAGCTAAAAAGTATTCTTAAAGCAGGCTTTAGCTTTCAACCATTTCTGATCGTTCGCAATTACTCACAAGAGGCACGTGAAACAATCACAAAACTTCTTAAAGAAAAGACATTCGATGTAATCCACACTGAAACATTTTATGTAATGCCACACGTACCCGAAACAACTACCCCAATCATGCTTGTTGAACAAACCGTGGAGTTTCAGGTATATAAACACTTTGTCGATTCACTTCCTTTTTTTCTGCGCCCGCCTTTGTACTTGGATATTGCAAAACTCAGATACTGGGAATCGTTCTATTGGAAACAAGCATCACTCATGGCGACTGTTTCCGAGCAAGATCGAAAGATAGTAATGCACGAGGAACAGTCCATAAACCCAATCGTTGTTCCCAATGGCGCCGGCGAGGATATGATTATTGATCGTCTCCCTGTCAAGAAATCTGATAAGCAAACGCTTTTATTCCTCGGAAATTTTTCATGGCTTCAAAATGTTGAAGCAGCGAACTACTTAATCGATAACATTATCCCAAAACTTAAAGAGGAATTTCCCAAGATTAAACTTATTATCGCCGGACAGCATGCACAGAAGATACAGAAAACAAATTTGGCTGAAATCATTGATATACCAGCAAGCGATATCGAGACAGTCAAATCGCTGTACCGCGACTGCTCACTTTTTCTAGCTCCTATTTTTGGCCCCGGCGGTACGCGACTTAAAATACTTGCAGCAATGTCGTGTGGACTCCCGGTAATATCAACACAAACTGGTATTTCGGGGCTTGATGTAACGGATCATATACATGTTCTTCTTGCTAACAATCCCGAAGAATTTGTCCGTGCGGTTCGGGAAGCACTCGGAGACAAAAAACTGTATGACACGCTTCGAAAAAATGCATTTGATCTCATACATAAGAGCTACAATTGGGAAACGATCGCAAAACGCCTCGAAGTCGCCTACGAAGATATTAAGAAAAGTTAACCAATCATCATTTACCATTTTTCATTTATGGAAGTGGCTATATGAAATTCACTGATAGCTGAAAATTGATAATTGAACAATAATTCATGAAACTAGGAATCGATATATCACAGACAGCGTTTCGGGGTACCGGTGTCGCACGGTTTACTGAAGGTCTTGCACAAGGGATCTGTGATTTTGATCACGATAACGAGTGGCACTTCTTTTTTTCTTCACTCAGGGGTAAGCCACCCGCTGCACTTATTGAAACAATACATAACGCAGGCCATCACTTCGATCGTGCATATTGGCCACCTACTATTCTTTCACATATATGGAACGACCTGCATATTTATGATGTACAACATATTACCGGGCCGCTTGATTGGTTTATCACATCAGACTGGACTGAGCCCCCCGCGAGTTGCCGTAAAGCGACGATAGTGCATGACCTGGCGTATGTGCGGTATCCTGAAACGGTTGCTACTAGTATCCGCCGTACCCAGAAACACCGAATGAAGCATGTTGTTACAGAGAGTCGCATTATTTTTGCAGACTCAGAATCAACCAAGGACGATCTTCTCACATTACTCCATGTTGATCGATCGCGTGTGACGGTTAACTACCCGGGCATCTCACCTCCTCGGGCAATTCAAGGAGATTCTCAGGTAGTTTCACGGGTTAAAAACCCCTACATATTATGTGTTGGTAAACGAGAGCCACGTAAAAACCTCGATCGTCTTATTGAAGCATATACGCGAGCACAGCTGCATGACACTGATCTGATTATTGTCGGAGAAAAAGGATGGGGCACTACTCCAAAACCAAGTCATGTATCAGATCGTGTGCATTTCCTCGGGTACGTGAACGATGATGAACTTTCTGCACTGTATAGAGACTGTTTGTTTTTTGTATATCCCTCTATATGGGACGGGTTTGGATACCTAGTTATAGAAGCGATGTCGTACAAAGCACCGGTTGCGACATCAGAAACGTCATCGCTTGGCGAAATAGCAAAAGGGAATGCTCTGTTGTTTGATCCAAATAGTATCGAGAGTATTACAGACGCACTCGTGACGTTATCACAGGACGCAAAAATACGATGGCATCTTGCTAAAAAAGGCGCAGCTCATGCGGCTCAATTTACGTGGGAGCGCTATTATAAAACGCTTATGAAACATCTAGTATGATAATCGCAATCGATGGGAATGAGGCAAATGTTGAGAAACAAGTAGGGGTATCAGTGTACACCACACGCCTCCTTGAGTATTTTCATAAAACAGCCTCCGACAAACAACGATTCATTATATTCCTCAAGCGGCCAGTACAACCCCACATGCCGCTTGAAAACGACTATTTTCAATATCGTATCCTTACTCCACCGTTTGCCTGGTCACGCCTCGCGCTCCCGTTATATCTACGCTCTCGTCGAGATATTGATGTTTTTTTTACTCCCGCTCATTATGCGCCTCGTACCGGATCAATTCCAAGCGTCGTAACCATTCATGACTTATCCTATTTTTACTATCCCGATGACTTTCTTCAACGTGATCTCTATAAACTGCGTAACTGGACGGAATATAGCATTCAGCATGCGGCCCATCTGATTGCGGTTTCTGAATCGACAAAAAAAGATATTATCAAATTTTATTCCATTCCCGACGAAAACATTTCAGTAGTACATAACGGCTTCGAAAAAACGACGGTACAAAATACCCAGCAACTTCCCCACGATCTCGATTCTCATCCATTTATCTTGATGGTGGGCACCTTACAGCCGCGCAAAAATATTGCAACCGTAATACGAGCATTCGCAAAATTTAGAAAGCATTATCGCACTCACAAGCTCGTAATTGTCGGCAAGACCGGCTGGTTATATGATGACCTGTTTAAGCTAACGAGTGAACTCGACTTACTGGACTATGTCATATTTGCGGGCTACGTCGCAGACGACGAGCTCGCTTCGTATTACAAGAAGGCATTTTGTTATGTGATGGCATCTTTCTACGAAGGCTTTGGAATTCCGGTCCTTGAGGCTATGTCGTACGACTGTCCGGTTATTTCCTCAAACACCTCAAGTCTTCCCGAAGTAGGAGGCGATGCCGCTCTCTACTTTGACCCAAAGAGCGAAGAAGATTTGGTAAAATCATTCATCGCGCTTGCGAGGGACAAAAAGCTACGAGGCCTGCTCACCGAGCGTGGTCGAGACCGCATAAAACAGTTCTCCTGGGAACAATGCGCACGCCAAACACTCTCAATTCTGAAAAAAACAGCATAATATGGAAGAAACAGTATCGGTAATTAACAACCGCGATCTTAAACTTGCGGCGATATTTCACTACCCAGGAAAAACAATTGCCTACCCCGCAGTCATTGTGTTGCATGGATTTACGGGATCTAAGGAAGAGGAACATATAGCAGCTCTCTGCCGAGATCTTCATAAGAAAAATATCTGTGCGATTCGATTCGACATGTCAGGTCTGGGAGAAAGTGAAGGAACCCTCGAAAACGACTATCGTCTGAGTCATTATATAGATGATATTGATGCTATTTATCAAGAACTGAGGAAACAATATTTCATCGATTCAGCAAATATTGGTATTGTAGGACACAGCATGGGTGGCAAGGCGGCACTTTTGTATGCCGCACGCAATCCACAGATACGGTCGGTATGCGCGATCTCGGCACCTGCACAAATGGGAGACGCTGCGGCATTCAAAAATGACTTGAAGGACGTGATCCCAAAATGATTGCAAAAGTGAACCATAAAGTGGTATCGTTTTTCAGAGATACCTTATGATACGCATCATCGAACAAGACTACGATCAGGCCACCTGGAACGCCCAGGCCACTCACCCTATGCAATCATGGGAATGGGGCCTCGCCCGCGCGAAAATGGGGATCGAGGTTATACGCGTCGGTGAATTTGAAGGGAAGCATCTTAAGAATGTTTTTCAAATGACCCTACATCGCGTACCGAAAACTCCCTATCGCATAGGATATCTCCCCCGCTCGGTATTCCCCTCTCAAGAAGTTGTTGATTTCTTGTACCGATATGGAAAAGCTCACAAGCTCATCTCGGTAAAAATCGAACCCAACGAAACGAGTGCAGCAGGTCAAGATGTAATGAAACGTGTCAACCACGACAAGCGCCTCACCGTATCCCCAACACCACTCTTTCCCAAATGGACTCAAACAATCGACTTAACTGAGTCAGAAGACGAACTCCTTAAGCAGATGAAGTCTAAGACGCGCTACAATGTTCGCCTCGCCCAAAAAAAAGGAGTGGTGGTAACAGAGCAGACAAACCACGAGGGATTTGAGACCTTTATAAAACTCTATTTTGAAACAACCAAACGTCAACGCTACGCCGGACACAATCGCCAGTATCACGAAACGATCTTTAATACCTTAAAGGACACCATTGCACATATTCTGATAGTTGAATATGAAAATAAGCCGCTTGCGGCGTATGAACTCTTCTTATTCAACAATGTGCTCTACTACCCCTATGGCAGCTCGTCGATTGAGCAAAAAGAAGTAATGGCCCCAAACCTTATTATGTGGGAAGCCATTCGATTTGGTAAAGCCCACGGCGCAACATCCTTCGATTTATGGGGTTCACTGCCTAGTGATTACGACAAAGATCATATATGGGCAGGATTTACCCGGTTCAAAGAAGGATACGGTGCCCAGTTTACCGAGATGATTGGGAGCTTTGACCTCGTCGTGATGCCATTTGCGTATCGCGCGTTCACCGTGGTTCAGAAGATCCGTGAGCGGATGCTTTAGTTAAGCTTTTCTTCGTCTTTCTTCTTAAGAATTGCGTGCGGGCGTGAGCTAAAAATCGGAAGTGTTGTCTTTTTTGACGGGAACGCCAAAGCCGCCTTTAGTACTTCATCCAGGTGGTCGACGAATACAAAATTCAGATCTTTAAGTACATATTCTGGGATATCTTCGAGATCCTTTTTATTATCGCGAGGCAAAATTACGGTCTTTATCTCGGCGCGATGAGCTGCTATTACTTTTTCCTTAACGCCCCCTATTTCTAGGACTCGACCACGAAGAGTTATTTCGCCGGTCATCGCAACATGGCGACGAACGGGTATCTTGGTAAGGGCCGATACGATCGCGGTTGTTATCGATGTACCCGCTGATGGACCGTCTTTGGGGACTGCGCCTTCGGGAACGTGCACATGGATATCGATTTTATTAAAAAAGTCTTTGGTCAAACCGAACATATCAAAGCGCGAGCGGATGTAGGAAAGCGCGGCTTGGCATGATTCTTTCATGACATCGCCCAGGTGTCCGGTGAGTGTTAAACCGCCTTTTCCTGGCATGATCGCGACTTCGATAAAGAGTATATCGCCCCCGGCCTGCGTCCATGCAAGACCTGTTGAAATACCAATTGCATCGTTTTCTTCGATCATTTGGGCTTGATACTTAAGAGGTCCCAAGTATTTCTGAAGATCCTCACTCTTAACGTTCTTCTTTTCGATTTTCTTTTCGACGATTTCGCGGGCAAGCTTGCGGAATACTGCCGCCACCTGGCGCTCGAGTTCGCGCACGCCTGCTTCACGGGTGTATCGACGAATCATAATTTTAAGAGCTTCACTATCGACGGTAATGTCTGCCGGATTGAGACTATGAGCCTCAAGCTGTTTACGAACCAAATATTCACGTGCGATATTGAATTTCTCATCCTCGGTATAGCCGGGGAAGTTAATGACCTCTAAGCGGTCAAGAAGCGCCTCGGGAATGGTGTCGAGCATATTTGCCGTCGTAATAAAGAATACGTCTGACAAATCGAACGGTACCTCGAGATAATGATCCGAAAATGCGTTATTCTGTTCTGGATCCAGTGTCTCAAGAAGTGACGACGACGGATCACCGCGATAATCGCGACCGATTTTATCGATTTCGTCGAGCATAAAGACGGGATTTTTAGAACCTGATTCTTTGATTCCTTGAATGATACGTCCTGGCATAGCACCAACATAGGTGCGACGGTGTCCGCGGATTTCGGCTTCGTCGCGAATACCTCCTAATGATACTTTCACAAACTTACGCCCCAACGCACGCGCAATAGATTTACCGAGCGACGTTTTACCAACTCCCGGAGGACCAGCAAAACATAAAATAGTTGGCTGATATCCTTTTTTAGAACCTTTTTTTTCGCTTCTTTTTTTTAGTTCGATAACTGCCAGATACTCAAGGATGCGCTCTTTAATTTTCTTGAGTCCATAATGATCTGCGTCAAGAATTTTTTGAGCCGCTTCGAGGTCAATATTTGCACCTGCTGGTTGTGCCCACGGTAACTCGACAAGCCAGTCAAGATACGTACGAACATATGAAGATTCTGGGTTAAATTGCGACATTTTCATGAGCCTTTTAAGCTCTTTTATAGCCTTTTCCTCGACATCTTTGGGCATTTTCGCTTTTTTGATTTTATCGCGGTATTCGTTTATTTCTTTGTCTTCGCTCTTGCCACCCAGTTCTTCCTCGATGGTTTTCATTTTTTCACGAAGTAGAGTTTCGCGCATTCCCTCTTCAAACTTTTTTTGTGTTTTTGAAGAAATGTTATGTTCTATTTCAAGAATTTTGATTTCACGATTCGTGTAGTCGACAAGCTTTTTAAGGCGATCTTTCAGATTGGTTTCTTCAAGAAGCCCCTGGCGTTCGTGTTCGCGCAGATCAAGCACCATGGCGACTTGATTTGAGAAGTCCTCGGGTGAGGCAACATTGAGAATGTTCATCAGGAAAATAAAGTCGATTGTTTTGCCTAGGTTTATTGCTTTTTTAATCTGCGACGCAACATGTTTCACCATCGCCTGAACCTCTTCGTCGTCGACAATGATATCGCTTAGAGTTTCTACTTCGACGATAAAATACGGATCTTCTTCGACGTAGTTTTTGATTTCTACTTTTTCGATTCCCCGGACTAAGGCATTCACTTCGCCTTTTTCGCCCTGGACGATGTTTTTAATTTCGGCGCGCACACCAATGGTATGAAGTTCATCTTTTGAAGGGTCGTCGTGAGTGGGGTTTTTTTGCATCGCCAACACAACTGATTTATCGGTTCCGAGAGCATTATTTATGGCTGTTACGCTTTTTTCGCGGCCGAAGGTAAGAACGTTTTCTGTGTTGGGAAAAACAATGCCGTCGCGTACTGGAATAAGTGGATATTTATTCATGATTAGCAGTATAACTAATGAATTGCTAAGTGTCAACCCCCTTTTTATGGAGTGTTATCGATATTCTTCGTATAGCTTATCGTACGCGGTGAACCGATCTTTTTCAAGAAGAGTTTTGCCAGCAGAAAGAGCATGAACTTGTGTATGATACGCTTCGCGTTCTTCTTTATATATCACACCTAGCGGAAATTTTTCGGTATCCATTTCGATCGCGCGAGCAAGGGCTTGTGGCTTATCGGTCGGGTCATACGACTCCTCAAGCTTGTACGATTTTTCGATATAGTATTGATAGGTATTCACTTTGTTAAATGTTACGCATGGTTGCAATACATTTATCACTGAAAGACCGGTGTGTTTGAGTCCTCCCTCGATCATCGATTGGGTGTGGAGAATATCGGCGGCAAACGATTGAGCTACATACGTTGCACCTTGAGAAATAAGAAATGCCAAAGGCGAAATAGACCGCTCAATCATGCCCGTGGGAGTTGACTTTGATTTCATACCGTGAAGAGCCGTTGGCGCAACCTGACCAGTCGTTAAGCCATAGACGCCGTTGTCGTGGACGATGAGGGTTATATCGTGATTTCCGCGGCATAAATGAAGCACATGGTTACCTCCTTCGCCGTAAGTATCGCCGTCGCCGGCTATAACCATGACGGGAAGTTTATGGTTTGCGAGTTTTATACCGATAGCCGTTGGAATTGCCCGCCCATGAAGTCCATGAAACGCATACGCGTTAAGGAAATCATTCATATTCCCCGAACAGCCTATACCAAAAGCTATACAGATTTGTGACGGATCGTATTTCATAGATATAAATGCTCGTTTAAGAGCAGCATTTATCCCCCAATCACCGCATCCCGGACACCATGTTGGGGTGTATCCTTCAAAATCTTTTGTGTCGATCATATCAATTTATATATTCAATTATCATTTATCAAAGAACCATTTGCATGTTACTCTGGTAATTGTTAACTGGTTAAATAACTTACAATTTCCTCGGGGCCAATCGGTCGCCCATCGTATTTGAGGAATTTTTTATCTATTTCGATCCCCGTTTCTTGACGCAGTAAGCGTCCGAACTGAGCATGCGAATTATTCTCAATAAGTATATATTCTTTCCCAAACGGAAAAAGCGGAAGAATGTGGCGCGACTCGAGGGGATACATATGGGTAAAATGGATGCAAGCGATTTGATGGCCACGATCTGACATCATCTTCATCGCCTCAAGAGCCGCACCTTTTGTTGACCCCCAGCACACAATTACGCGATCGGCGTTCTCAAGGTCTCCATAGGTACGAGGGGAAACAAAATGATTCGCGTAGTATGTATCGGTTTTTCTTGCCCGCTTTTCTACTTGGTCGCGCCGCGCTTGGGCATGCTCGGTAGTGTGACTATCCTCTTCATGCTCATAGGAATTGGCTTGATAGAACGTACCCGGAGTTCCGGGAACCAAACGAGGCGAGATGCCATTTTCGGTTATAGCATAGCGGTGATACGGGAGCTGGCCCGGCTGAGTCACCAGCGCGCCGCGATTAACGACATACGAAGCGGCAATTTCGCGAAATCGTGCAAGCGACATGCTTTTATGAGACTCTGAAAGGAGCATGTCAGACATAACGATAACGGGTGTCTGATATATATCGGCCAAATTAAATGCCTTGGCGGTCAGCTCGATCATTTCTTCGACGTCGCCTGGGGCCAGTACGATTTTGGGGAATTCCCCGTGACCTGCATTGACCGCAAACAACAAATCGCCTTGTTCGGTCCACGTAGGCATACCGGTTGCAGGACCAGGACGCTGAGAAAGAAATATGACAATCGGGGTCTCGGTGATTCCGGCCATCGACACGCCTTCGACCATGAGGGCAAAGCCGCCGCCTGAGGTGCCAACCGCCGCGCGCACTCCTGCAAACGAGGCTCCGAGGGCGGTATTAATAACGGCTATTTCATCTTCTGCATGGCGGACCACAATCTGTGCGGTATCTTGCCAGCTTGCCATCGTTGTAAGAACGGTCGATGACGGGGTCATGGGGTATGCAGCATAGAATCGACAATCGGCAAGAATCGCACCCATACAGAATGCATCGTTTCCCGCAAGAACCATTTGCTTGTCCGTGCCCTCGGTTTTTCCGATAACGGGCTGGATCATGTCTTTGTAATGACTTTCTACATACTCGTATCCTGCTTTGACAAAGTTTTTATTGAATTCAACGACCTTGGGACCTTTTTTAGCAAACTGCGTTTCTAAGTTTTCGTAGAGCCACTCGATGTTCCCGTCAAGAAGCGCCAAAAGCGAACCCAAAAGCACCGTGTTTTTCATCATAAATGAACCA
>JACOTV010000018.1 GCA_016178125.1 Candidatus Microgenomates bacterium
CTCGTGGCCGAAGACGGTGGTGCATTAAGCTCGACTCGAATCCGACTCGGGGAAATCGACAGCCAGGGGAACGTACACGAAAGACATTTCAAAAAAGTACTGCATCTTCCCGAATCACTACGGGAAGCATTTAAAAAAGCGCCGGGGCAAGTGGTGCGCGGCGCGCAAGACGACTTAACGCGCGCCGCGCACGACACGCTCCCGCTTCTAAAAGACGCCGTCCTCACTATTGCCGTTGGAGACATCGTAAGCGATTCACTCCAGAAGGTCGGATTTACCCCAACGATCAAGATTATCGACCATAAAAATCAACGGAAACCATTGGCCGCGGCGGACCCTATGTACGACGCAAAAAATGCACCCGGCACAATAAATCCCGCGGGGGTTACACTGCTTAACGCCCTTATTCGAGATGCCCTCGCACCTCTTGGATCGATCGTCCTCCACGGCCAGGCAGGTGAGGGGATCGCTGTGACACCTGTTGCCGAAGAAACTAAGCGCGAAATACTACATCTTATACGCCAGTTTACTTCATAAAAAGGTCCGAGGGGCGATTATTATCGGATGTGACCATAGCGATAGAGTATAATTAATGCATGGGAGATATAAGATTCGAACTCGTCGAAGATCGAGAAAAGGCAAAAATTCTATGGGATATATTAAGTCCCCATAAAACCATCGACGACGAGTGGGATTTTCGGTATCAATTCTTCAAGCCGCTTTCGTATAAACTGCATTTTATTGCAGGATACGATCAAGAGAAATTAATCGGCCTTCTTCCTCTTCAACTTAACACCCTTCAAGGTCTGATGCCGCCATACTACCCAAGCGACAATATACCGTTTCTCGAATGTTTTGGTGGCGATGATACCGATGACAATCGGATTTTAATGAAGCCAGGTTATGAGCAGCAAGAGCAGCGATTTTTGGATCAAATCACACAACGAGCATATTTAGCTCCACTTCAAATCCAGTACTCATACAAGAATAAAGAAGCCGATCTTTATGAAAATAAATACCTTCTTTCTCTTGAAGGATTGATCTCATACGAAGACTACATCGATAAAAAGTGGAGTGGCTCGAGTCGTAAAAAACTACGTCAACAAATCCGTAAACTTTACCGTGAGAATGCCATTGAAGTTATGAAAAACGACTTAAGCGATATCGATTATATGGCAGAGCTGAATAAGCGCCGCTTTGGCCAAAACTCGAGCTTCCAACACGAATACCGTGCCGATATTTTCAAAAACTTGGCTCAAATATACCAGGCAGAAATAATGTCGATCATGGTGAATGGGAAAAGAATGGGAGTTTCTTACGGAATCAAATATAAGGATGCATATCTGGGGATGAACGCTGGCGTCGAAGAGTCCCTCAGTGATTTAGGAAAACTACTGGTGCTTCTACAAATCGAGCGCGCCATCGAGCTTGGTTGTACGGTATATGATGGGGGAAAAGGGAGTGGCGGATGGAAATCTGAATTCAAGTTTGTGGCGAGTCCGCAGTATATTCTGAGCGTTTAAGCCTCAAACATATCGTTTGCGCGATCGTAGTCTTCGTGAGTGTCGATTTCAACCCACTTAAGGCCGCTTATATCGACGGCGTAAAAGGGGTGACCTTCGGCAACGAGCGTTGTGTATGAATCGTCGTAATATTCTTGCCATTTTTGTTTTTCTACAATGTCGCGTTCGAGGATTTCATAGAATACTTTTCCGGTGTCTTTTCCTACTTTTTCGATACCTATCGATTCGCCGTGTGCCATACGCGCATCGAGTGTTTTCCCGACTTTAAGTACCTCGCCGCCTTCGCCGATTTGGGCTTTTACCTCTTCCTTATCAAGCTGAATGTTGCGGTCAATAGTTAGGCAGTTTTCGTGTGAATCTTTGACAAGTTTTTCAATCACTGCGGGTTCAAATACCACATCGCCGTCGAGTTTTATAAAGCTGTCATCCCCGACTGCATCGCGGGTTAAGAACAATGAATATCCGGTGTTGGTTTCCTCGTAGCGATCATTGTGAATATATGTGACCTCAAGCGCTGGGTAGTTATCGGCAATGTATGTTTTAACGGTCTCGGCCATGTATCCGGTTATGACGATGAATTGCGTGATTCCCGAGCTCTTTAGGTTGTCGATCATCCGTTTTAAAATGGGCTGGCCGGCGACCTCTAAAAGACACTTTGGTGTATTGTCGGTTAACGGGCGAATACGTGATCCAACGCCTGCGGTTAAGATGATTGCTTTCATGGTTTATTTTCTCATGAAATAATAAAGACGATCTGATTTGTTCACTGTCTGATGTGCACGTTCATAGAATCGCCACACAAATATCGCGACCTGCGCGATAGCTATGATCCAGAGCCCTAACTCTAGATGATTGATGAGCGCAAAAAATCCCGTAAAGACCGCAAATTCAGCCTCATCTACTAAGAAAAAGGTGCGGTTTAATTCCCAGAAAACAATCAATTTTCCGGTGAATGTTTTTGAGAGTTCTTGATGACGCGCAAATCGATCTTCCTTGATCTGGCTCATAATTCGTGACGACTTGTCGAGGTAGTCTTTGTCGAGCTCTACCTGGCGCAGTACGGTTTCGAGTTTTATGTAGTAGCGCATGTAGAAAAATGATGCGGCGATAAAACCGAGGAAAATATGAAGAATATTGTGAGTCTCAAGATAGACTGCATATGAAAGCGAAGAAGAAACGATGAAGATTTTAAGGACATCGAGAACTTTGTCTAAATAGTTGCCAATTTCTGAATACATCTTACGCTCGCGGGCGACTTGTCCGTCAAGGTCGTCGAGGAAGAATCCGAAGGGGAGTAAAAATGCTGCGAGGTATAAATGGTACGGAACCGTGGTAAGAAACAAAAGTAATGAACCGAGGGTGAACGATGTGAACCCGATCATGGTAATTACATTGGGGGTGAGAAAGGGAATTTTCGTGACTATCGGGAGAAGTTTGGCTGCTAAGGGGAATCCCCACAAATCGCCCCAGTTGCCATAGTATACCGGCTTCACTACATTAGTACCGATGGCGTGTTTCTGTTTCATGCGTTTGCGTAATTCCCCATGGTTTCGGGCTTCCCCAGTTCATGCCCGAGCTGGTTCATAAGCGTCGGATGTGAAAACGACTTCTGGGGTTTCAGAATATCCTTAAGAGCCCGAATAACGTATTGCACATCTTCTTTTGTTATATCACCGATATTGGCGATTTGAAATGCCTTGTCAATAAGGGGTCCTTTGGCGCCATAAATGATGATTTTGCGTGCGCGGAGCTGCTCTTGCAATTCATCGACGGTCAGGTGAAGCGGGGCATACAAGGTGGTAAGTGCATTACTCATGTCGGCTTCGTCGATACAGAATTCAATATCGAGTTTTTTAAGCGCAATACGGAATTGTTCCGCATAGGAACGAACCTTTGCGCGGCGTTTGGCCGGACCTTCTTTAAGGATATTTTTGATTGCTTGATTTAAGGAACGGAATCCTGGAACGTTTGGTGTATTAGGTGTTTGTAAACGGT
>JACOTV010000019.1 GCA_016178125.1 Candidatus Microgenomates bacterium
TCACATTTTGGTGAATTTCTTCGGCCTTCATATGGGGCATTTCGTCGTGTTTCACTTTATTGCTTTCTGCCAAGCTTCTTAGTTCGCCATCAAACACTACCTCTACCCCACCGTTAAAAAAGTACGTGACATGAGGAAATTTTTCACTTTCCGTGGCGCGCAGCTGTGTGTGCCCCAGTTTGCTGAGAATTTCACCCAGGGTATTATCGATCGATTCTTTTTCAAAAAGAACAGGAAACGAATACGATGCATCGTACTGGGTCATGGTGTAGATAGTATTTTGTGGTAGGTCGCGATGTAGGCCGCTAACCAGTTGCTTCATACGATCACTGCGAAAGTTGAAGAAAAATAATACGTCATCTGGGTGAACGCCTGGATACTGCGGATCGAGCACAATTGGCTCGATAAACTCGTCAGATATGTTTTGTTTATAGCTTTGTTCGATAGCTGAAACGATGTCGGTCGTTGAGCTAGACTGCGCGCCGCGCGCTATAGCATCGACCGCGCGGCGCGTCCGATCTATATTATTATCCCGATCCATCGCATAAAATCTTCCGCACAGCGTGGCGATGGATCCATAAAATGGACATACGGGCTTTTGGTATTATTTGCTTTGAGTATTTCAAGCAGTCTAAACAGGTGTTCTTCATGACTATGGACTCCGCCTGGGGAAACGAGCCCGATTAAATGAATTCTCTGATGTTTTGCGCGTTCAACGAGTTCAATCAAATTATTACCAGCGAGCCGGTCTTTTGCCAGTTCGTGAGAGATGCGGGGAAGTTGCTGATATATAACTCTACCTGCACCAATGGTTAGGTGTCCGACTTCACTTCCCCCGATCTGTCCGGCCGGAAGTCCTACGAACTCACCCGATGCCTGAAGTTGAGTATGGGGGAAATTATTCCAGAGCTTGTCAAAAAAGGGAGTCTGCGCAACATGAATGGCATTATGGGGTGTTTTATCTCCCAATCCCCATCCATCTAAAATAATAAGGGCTAGTTTTCTCATGCTCTATTATACCGTTGCGAAGGATTCAGCGTATACCACTCTCAATCTCAAGAAGTCGATTATATTTAGCCAGTCGTTCAGATCGCGACATTGATCCCGTTTTTATGAATTCGGCACCGCATCCATACGCCAAATCCGCAATGAACGGATTTTCGGTTTCACCGGAGCGATGAGAAATGATTACTTTCCACCCAGCCTCGCGTGTCATTTTGATCGCGTCGACGGTTTCACTCACGGTGCCAATCTGGTTGAGTTTGATAAGCACTGCGTTGGCTGCCTGCTTTTCAATCCCTGCTTTTATACGATTAGGATTTGTGCAAAACAAATCATCTCCAACCACCTGAAACTGAAATTGACGAGCCAACTGGGTGAAGCGGGTAAACGCCTCCCAGTCATCTTCGGCAAACGGATCTTCAAAGGACTGTATATTATACTTTTGGCCAAGCTCAGAGTAGTACTGTGTCAGTTGTGTAGCATTCATTTTCTGCCCTGTTTTTTTAAGCGTATACTCTCCGTTTTCGTAAAACTCTGATGCAGCGCAATCAACAGCAAAAAAGAAGTCCTTTAGTTTTTCATATCCACAAGTAACAGCAGATTCGAGAATCGTGTCGAATACCTCTTCGTTTGATTTAAGAGTAGGTGAATATCCTCCTTCATCGCCCACTAATCCACCGATCTTTTTGCTCTTGAGGTTATCCCCCAGTCTGAGAAAGATCTCCGATGCAATCTGAATCGACTCTGATGGCTTGGTCGCAACAGGGCAAATCATAAATTCTTGAATGTCAAAGTTCCAGTCTGCATGTCTTCCTCCGTTTACGATATTTACCATAAGACGAGGAAATGCGGGTTTGTATTCGGAGAAATAGTATTCGTTTAAATACTTCCACTGCGGCTTATGAACCGCATGGGCTGCCGCGCGAACTACCGCCATTGAAACCGCCAATATCGCGTTTGCTCCAAGGTTTGATTTATTTTCGGTACCATCTCGCTCAATAAGCCAGCGGTCAATCCCTCTGGGATCGTCAACTTCGCGCCCAACGAGTTCCTTTGCAATAATCTCGTTCACGTTATGAACTGCTTTCTGTACGCCAAATCCCTGATAGCGTTTTGGATCATAATCTCTTAGTTCGAGAACCTCATGAGAGCCCGTTGACGCCCCCGACGGCACGGATGCCGAATGAATAGAGCCGTCATCTAAAACGGCGAACGACCGAATCGTCGGTTTTCCGCGTGAATCAATTATTTCAATTGCTCGAAGAGATGTGATTTTCATAGGTAAGAACTAGACTGCATTTTCGTTTGCTTCCATAAGACCAAATACATTTCCATCGGGATCTTTGCAGTAAGCAAGATACCCAACCCGCGGCACTGCCGTTTTTGGCACGACCAGCGCTCCGCCATTGGATTCGACTTTGGTAAGTGTCGTGTCGATCGTTTCAGCCGTTACGTCGATCGTACAAACATACGCCATGACAGACTCTTCGGTCACCGGGGCTTTACGCTTCATGATACCTCCGTTAATGCCGGGCTCTGACTCGTCACCTGTGGTGATGAGATAATATTCTTCGACGCCACCCCACTTTTCAATCTTCCAATTGAATACAGCTTCGTAAAACGCCTTCGCTCGAACGGTATCGTCGGCATGAATTTCAAAATGAACTACTCGTGACATAGATGAATGTATCCACAACTCGCTTACTTATTATCTTTCTTGTGTGCCGGCTGGGTATCAAGCAGCCGAAACACCAGCATTCCAAACACTGAGCCAAGGATGGGTCCTATGACGTATGGAATCGTAAAGGACTGCAGACCAAAAGCAACGGCGGGGTTAAGAATACCTGCCGAGCCGATAAGTGAGGCAATCGCGATTCCCAAAAGTAAAGAGCCACC
>JACOTV010000011.1 GCA_016178125.1 Candidatus Microgenomates bacterium
AACCAGATCGTTGTTCCTATTGTGATGAAACGTGCTACGGGCTTAAACCCCATAATCACCCTAGCGGCGCTTATTATTGGGGGGAATTTGGGGGGAATTCTGGGCATGCTTCTTTCTATTCCGGTCGCCCTCTTCATAGAAACGCTCCTCATTGAAGCCGCTGCTGAGCGCAAAAACGAGGCTAAATAATGGCCGTGCGGAGAATGTACGTTAAATATGCGGTAATTATTGCTTCCCAATAAAAGCTTTGCGCCAGACGGCGTAATCAGCGAGGGTTATCTCGTTATCCCCATTCGCGTCACCCAGTTTTGTACTGCATGAATTTGTGCCTGTGGGGGAGATCACAGTGCCGCCCCCGACCGCAGTTTTAATAGCACTAAGCAGTGGATTACGCTGGCCCGCCGGCAGGTTCGCACGATATCCTGAGTTAAGTTCCCAAATAATCATGCCTCCTATTCCCGACGATTTAATGTAATTTATTTTCTCGGTAAGCGACTGCTCATTTTCGTATGAAATGAATTGATCTTGTGTTGTGCCCGAGCCGTCGATTGAAATATAAGGGACTTTTGCCACATCATCCCATTTGTTGTTCGCCGCTGGATAGTTAGCATCCATAAGGGAGTAGAAGGGGATATCGTCTTGCCATGCAGGTGGTGTAGTCCAGGACTGAAGCGGCGCATTCACTCCGGTCCACTTAGCGCCCGACCATTTTGACCCAACGCCTATTTTTGCTTTGGGCACGCCCTTTGAAACAAGAGCATTCACTGACCGTTCAATAGAGGGAAGGGGGGCGCCATTTGAGGGGAAAGTATACGTGCCGCTATATAACGGACTTGCGTGCCATGTGACCCATCCGTCCCAGGGGCCGCTCATAATATAGGTTTGTATGTTGTATTGGTCAATTGCGGCCATACTTGGGATGACCTGATCCATATCGCCAATCATCGTTGTGACTAACAAAATTGATCCCTGCATCTGAGCATTCATCGCGGCTTTAAGGTCGGTGATAAACGAACCAAATAGTTCCTTTTGAGATACGGGGAGGGGTTCCCAGTCGATATCAATACCATCATAGAAAAATTACCCGAGCTATTTGCGCCTCCTATCGATAGTATTATCTTTTTCCCTGCAGTGTGGACCGCATTCACGGTTTGGGTTACGTTTGACCCGATACCGTTTATATCGGTGTCCAGCGTGCCGTTTGCGCGGGGCACCACCGAGAAGTGTATGACATGGGTGAGGGCTGAATAATCGATGTCTGAGGGCTTGAGCCTATCTTGAGTCCATCCCGGATAGTATCCATCGATCCAGACGGCCCGTGTGTGGCGAGGAACCGCGATTGCCAAAAGAAACAATACGAATATCAGTACGCAGGTGCGCATGGGTATTATTGTACCGTATCTTTCGTTGCGGAGAATATACGGTAAATCTGCGGGAAAAAATACCACCTCAAAGGTGTCAGGGTTTTGGGCTAACGAGGATGGCTCTCCGGACGCGCCTTTCAAGAAGGAAGACGGTGTCTTTAAGAGCCTGTAGGATCATCAGATTGGTGGGTTTATTGCCGATGAAGAGTGAAAAGAGGCAAAACTTGCGGGGAAAGTACGGTAAATCTGCGGGAATAATCCTGGAAAAGTATCTTTATTTTGAGCCGGGGACGATAACAGTAAATGGCTTTGTGTCTGGGCCGTATGCTTTTGGACCATAGTCTGAGGTGTATGCTTCGATGTTCTCTTTAAAATATTGTGGCTTTGATCGTTGCATTTTTCCCACAATGAAGTAGGTGACCGCCATCATCATGGCAAAGTTACTATTCTCGGGGAGAAAAATATCCCATCTGCTTTCAGGGTCACCAAAAAACTCATTTTTCTCATTAATCGAGATAACTAATTCACTTTTGTCTCTCACGACAAATTTTGCGTGCCGTGCGTGGCCCTGAGGAAAGGCTCTTAGAGATACTTTAGGGCCAAATAACTCGTGACGCTTGATATCCAGCATTGGACAAATGGGAGTAAATGTATCGGGAAGAACGAACGAATAACCTTCATATGAATCAAAATTTTCTGGAAACTTCAGCGATTCAACGGTGTTCTTGATGTCGGCGATATTTTCATGAGTTGCACCTAGGATCATACCCATGTACGTTGAGGTGTTGTAGGTATATGGTTCATCGATGGACTTAAATACATAGACTTTGTCTGCAATTTGTGCTGCAGGAGACTCGGCTTTGGTAGTAATTACCGTTGTATTAAGCCCGTATTTTTTTGCGAGCTCAATTTCCCAGACCGAATCTTTTCCACCTGAGGCCGAGAGAATGACTGCCTGCGTAATCAATTTACTTTTTATGGCGTCTTCAAAAGCAGGAAGCAGTGTCTTGAGATTACTTTCATCAGCAAAAACGGCTGCTTGGTTAGAGAAGATAATAACTCCGGTGTTGTACGCGTTTCCTGAACCAACAACAATGGGGAGCTGGTAATCGAGCGGATTAAATGTAGTAGGTGCATCTTTTGCAAATAGGTCCAGTGACTGTAGTACGATTTCGTCTAAAAATGGAATATCTTGATGATTCATAGGGGTATTATACGACTGGGAATTAGTTTGCGATATAGGTTTTTAATATGACTGACTGAGGGGCACGAGAGGTGAGGGTATAGGTGCCGGCCTGTCCCGGCACTATGCATGAATGGCCGGCCGTGACCATCACACTGCCGTCGCCACATTCAACGCGCACGCTTCCTGATTTGACAAACAAGTGGTGAAATGAATGGGATATTTCTTGAGGTGACCGACCGCTGAGCTCGATAATATCGAGTGAATAGTAGGGAGTTGTGAGCAAATTATCGTCTTTTCGGGTGCGAGACAGGTATTTAATGTCGTTGTGATCGGCGCGAGTGTCGATATAGCGGAAATAGTCATCGACGTGGATTTCGCGGATAGTGCCGTCTTCTTTTATTTTTCCCTGATCAAACGAGCGAATCGTGCAGTATGGATCCATTACGTCGACTTGGACCTCGTACACCACGTTCCCCAGCGGTGCTCGTGTGCGATCTTCTTCCCAGGAATGGTGAATACCGCCCTCTGACAAGTCGATGAGGTCGTCCTTTTTGGTTTCAAGTATATTGACAAATTGCCAGGGGTTAAGTTCTTTAATCTTTTCCTTAGACGTTCTCAATGCGTCTGAAATCGACATGTCGCTGTTTTGAACTTTTGCGCTGAGGTCTTTCATCATGGCCTCAATTTCGAGACAGACTTCTTTGTATCTGCCGATATCGGCTCCGGGCTTTACGCCGCAGCTTATAAGCCCGTCTTCAAAGTAATACCATGATTCGGGTTTGGGTTTCCAGCGTTCATGGCTGGTGCCGGGTTTCACATGCATCTGAAACGAATTGCCTGCGGCCTGGGTGAATTTGATAAGAAGTGGCATGTGGGGAATGATGCGCGAAAGCTGTATGTAGTCACGGTCTTCGGTTAACCCCAAGTCCTCGATAGGCCGTCCTTCGGCGTTACCCATTTCTGGGGCAAATCGAGGGTCAGTGGTGTCAGTTATATTCACCTGCAACTTTGACCGTCCGAAGAGTTCATAGCTTTGTCCGATTTTTTTTGCCATGAGCGAGGGATTCTGGATCCATTTTTTCATGGTTAAGATGTAGTCGCCGCCCCAGGTAGGCTGCTCGATAAGAAGAGGGATGACAAGATACGGCCGCTTTGACGATATCATATGAATATACAATCAGTATTGTATAATACAAACTGTGAAAATACGACAGAAGGCGGAGCTTCTTGTTCGCGAACTTCGGGTGAATCAATGGATCAAAAATCTTATTGTTTTCACCGCTATTATCTTCTCGGGTGAACTTTTTAGTCCTCAGCATTTTCTTGCAAGCTTTTGGGCGTTTTGTATATTGTGTCTGCTCTCGTCGACTTCGTATGTCCTTAACGATATCATCGACTATCCATACGACAAAAAGCACCCGGTAAAAAAGTACCGACCCATCGCATCGGGGAAGATCAGTATTCAAGAAGCCACATTTATTGTCTTCATCATGACGATCATTTCGCTCTTGGCGTCACTCCTTTTTTCGATACAATTCTTCCTGCTGTCGCTCACGTTTATTTTGCTGCACTTTTTTTACTCGCTGTATCTAAAGCGGTATCCAATTATCGATATTTTTTCGATTTCGCTGTCGTTTATGATTCGTGCATTCTCGGGCGTAGTTGCGACCGGATTTCATATCCCTATTTGGCTCATGTTCACAATCTTTTTCGGATCACTATTCGTGGCAACCGTTAAACGCGACGCCGAGCTGTTGACCCACGGGAGCGAGGCGCGTATCTCGATGTCGTTTTATAAAGAGCACTTGCTCAACTTTCTCACCACTACTTTTGCTACGTCGACCATTCTCGCGTATTCGTTCTACACTTATTTTGAGCGCCTCACCACGAGCCAAACCGAATTTACCAAGTTCTTCACCCAAATAATTCCCGATTTTGAAGCGCGCAAATGGATGATGCTTTCAATACCGTTTGTTGTGTACGGCATTGCGCGCTACGCGCAGCTTTTGTACGATCACGCAGAAGGCGAACGCCCCGAAAAAATCATCACCAAAGATAAGCCACTGATCACTGCAATGGGATTGTGGGCACTAACCGTGGTGCTACTTCTGTACATCTTATGATACCCCTTCACTTTCAATTCCCCGTCAATTTCCAATTGAAAGTTTCGGAGGCATCTCCTACATACGCAAACTGTAGGTATAATGCCTGCGGAGCTCCGACGCTTAGGAGGAGCGAAGTGGCATGAGAAGCGTCGATGACGTTTTAACAGACATCGGTGTCCGTACGTTTAC
>JACOTV010000035.1 GCA_016178125.1 Candidatus Microgenomates bacterium
CGATATTTATGGTTCGTGATGTGTCAAGAACGAGCCCGTCAAGTAACTTCATACCCCAGTACGCAAAAAACGAAGCGATGAAGGTTACTATGAGAATTTTAATGGTTTCCTTGACCAATAATTGATACTCGAGTGCTACGATGCGTTTACTGAGGATAATCAGCAGCACTAATACGTTAAAAAACATTGCGACGGCAAACGAAATTGAGAGCGACCAAACGGGTAGCTTGAGTATGAATATAAAATACATGCTGAGGAGTGCATTTATAACTATCGAAATCACACTGACAATAAAGGGGGTTTTACTATCAAGAAATGCGTAGAAACAGCGGGTGACGAAATAATACGTTGAATGTATAGGAATCGCGAATGCGAAATAGGTGAGTGTTTGTGCGGTGAGAACCGTGGCATTCCAGTCAAATTTTTCGCCGCCAAATAAGAGTCTCACAACCGGTGTGCGGGCAAAAATAAAGAAGCTGGCAATAGGAGCTGTGTAGAACAGTATATTCAGAAGCGACTGGGTAATAAGATGCTTAAATTCGTCCATTTTCTCACTTTGATAGACTTCGGATAAGTACGGAAGTGAGGCTTGTCCAAAAGCGATTCCTACGATTGATACGGGGAGAAGCTGTAAATGTTGCGCTAAATAAAATATCGTGTAAGAACCCGATCCCAAGAGCGTGGTTAGGGTTAAATCGATGGTTGCATCAATTTGCGCCGCAAGAACGGTGGTGATGCGTGGCCCCATGGTATGAAAAAATTCCTTGAGTCCTTTTGTTATTTTAAGAACGGGTTGATAGTGAAAATCGGAGTGATACAAAAGAGGAAGCTGCATGAGAAACATAATCACTGCGCCGATTACGACCCCAATCATCGTGCTTAGTAAATGGAATCGACCGGCAAGCCAGACGGTTGTAATGATGATTGCCAAGTTGTATACAATTGGGGCCAGAGACGATATGACAAACGTCTTACTCGCTTGCCCCACCCCAGTCAATATGTTACTGAGCACCAAAAATGGAAGTTGTGCTACGAGGAGTATGCGCGAATACAAAATAATCGTTTCGATTTTGTGACCCGTAAATCCTGGAGTAATAAACGGGATAATATAGTCTGCGCCCACAAACAATATGAATATAAAGATCGTCATAGCAATAAATATCAAGTTGATGATTGACGAAATATTCTGAGAAAGTGCCTTCTTGTCACGCTGGTATTTGATGAAAATAGGCACGAATGACGACGTTAATGCCCCGGTTATGAGAATCTCAAAAATAAGGTCGGGGATGCGAAACGAGGCAAAATAAATATCTAGCTCTTCTTTATTGAAATAGCCTGCGAGAATGCGGTAGCGCATGAATCCAAATACCTTTGAAAGTATGATCATTGCAGCGACGATGAGGGTTGATGTAAACAGCGATCGTTGGCGACTTAATATGAGGTTTTTAGTACCGTTGAAGATTTTGTTCATATTGTTGCAGCAGTCTTATTACTTGACAAGAGCTTATAGTTTTTAGACAATGGTAGGTGCACATTTAATTGTAGCAAAAAAAGATGCATACACCGGTATATCTCGAGGAGGCAATAGCTGCGCTCGAGCTCAAACAAGAAGGAAAATATATAGATGCGACGCTTGGGGAGGGCGGGCATCTTGAACAGATAGCCGCATCAGGTGCTTCTGTGCTGGGAATTGACTGGGATCTTCAGCAGGTATCCAAGGGGGTCGAGCGATTCTCTCGTAATCCACTCGTGAAAATTGTGCGGGGCAATTTTGCCGATATCGAAAATATAGCGCGTGAAAACGGATTTCTACCCGCAACGGGTATTCTCATGGATTTAGGGCTATCATTTGAGCAGTTTCAGCAAAATGGCATAGGTTTGTCGTACAAATATCATACGGAACCCCTCGATATGCGTCTTAACGAGTCTGCCGAGCAAACTGCCGCAGACCTCTTAAACCGTGCGTCAGAAGACGAGCTCTACGATATTTTTGCGCGAAACGCCGAAGAGGTGCATGCACGTGAAGTTGCGAAAGCATGCGTTTTGAAGCGAAAAGAATACAAATTTAAAGTCGTTGGTGATTTTATTATCCTCATCGACGAAGTGATTCCCAAAAATCCACAAATATCCTATGCCAGATTGTTCCAAGGACTTCGTATTGCGGTGAACGATGAGTTTGGCAGCCTCAAGCGCGGACTTGCAGGTGCTCTGCGAACGCTTGCGCCCGGTGGACGGCTTGCGGTCATCACTTTTCATTCGGTCGAGGATCGCATGGTGAAAATGTTTATCCGTTCAGAGAGCGCCTCGATTGCAAAGTCGTATAAAGTAATCAAAAAAAACAGTATGAAATTTGAACGCTCCGCGCTGTTGCGGGTAATCATCAAGAAATAATGAATCTCACCATCGTAAAACCCCTCATCGTCTTCATGTTTATAGGACTGGCAGTTGCCAACATAGGTATATTTATATCAAGCATGCAACTTTCTGACAAAATTACGTACTACAGTCGCGAGTCAAAACGGCTAAAAGAGGAGAATCAGGACCTTGAACAAAAAATATACGAGGTGAATTCTCTTCAGAAAGCCGCGTCACAGGCTGCTGAACTGGATTTTACGAAGAAAGCACAACCGAACTACCTCAACAACCTCGGCGTTGCGTTAAAATAAGAGTATGTCCCGCATAAGAATCGTGTTTTTCTTTTTTATCGTTTTCTTTATAGCGATTGTCGTGAAGCTTTTTTATTTCCAAGTACTTCGAGTAAACGATTCATCACGAACAGCGTCGCTTCAATACCGTCGTATCTTCCCAGAGCGCGGTAAGATATACGATCGCACACTACAGCCTTTGGCGACCAATCAAACAAAATATTTGTTGTTTGCGGAACCAAAGAAGGTCGTAGATAAACATGATTTTCTTGAAAAGATAAGTAAGATCCTAGAAGTCGATGAGGCGAGTATAGAAGCCAGGTTTAATGACAAAAAGGACTGGGTGTCTTTGGCGACTGCGGTTTCGCGCGACAAACATGACAAATTGGTCAAGGCAAAAATTGATGGAATCGGGTTTGAAGATCAGTCCGAACGGTATTACCCCGAGGCGTCGTTGGCTGCTCATTTATTGGGGTTTGTGGGCAAGAATAAAGATGGCGAGAACACCGGGTACTATGGCATTGAGGGGTATTATGACCAGGATTTGATAGGACTGCCGGGGGTTATTAAGATGGATCAGGACGCTGCAGGAAGACCTATACTGGTTGGCAATCGTGAGCGTATTGATTCCGATAATGGTCGAGATTTAGTCTTAACTATCGACAAATCGGTCCAAGAGATAGCCAAAAAGAAGTTGCTCGAGGGAGTTGAAAAATATAAGGCTAAAGAGGGTTGTGTATTAATCGCGGACCCTAAAACCATGGAAATGCTTGCGGTTTCGTGTATCCCTGACTTTGATCCTTCAAATTACAACGACGCGTCTCAGTCGGCGTTTGGAAACCCGGCGATTTCTACTTCATATGAACCAGGTTCGACATTTAAGCCCCTTATTGTCGCCGCTGGAATTGAAGAGAAAAAAATAAAGCCCGATGATTTTTACGATGAAAACGGACCGATAGAACGGGGTGGGTTCAAGATCCAAACATGGGATAATAAGTACGAAGGAAAGATAACTATAACCCGTATTCTCGAAAAATCTTCTAATGTAGGAATGGTGTTTATAGGTGATAAGCTGGGGAACGCAAACGTTCTTAAATATATACAAAACTTTGGGTATGGCCAGCCGACTGGTGTTGATTTACAAGGTGAGGCGGCGGGTGTGTTGCGACCAAAGAATCAGTGGTATGCCATAGATTATGCTACGGCCACCTTTGGACAAGGTATTGCCGTTACCCCGCTACAGCAGATACGCGCTTTTGCTGCAGTCATAAACGGGGGCGAGCTTCTGGAGCCGCATATTGTGAAGTCAATCCGCTCAGGAGACACGGTGAAGGAGATTAATAAAAAAGTAATACGGAGAATCATAAGTGAGCGTACATCGGCAATTTTGCGAAAGATGCTGGTCGATACCGTCGAACACGGAGAATATAAATATGCCGTTCCGGAAGGGTATAAAATTGGTGGCAAAACGGGGACTGCACAGATTGCGGTTGCTGGCCATTATGACCCTTCAAAAACAATCGCGTCATTTGTTGGATTTGCCCCGGCTGACGATCCAAAGTTTATTGCGCTTGTTGTGCTAAAGCAACCCGGAACATCGATATATGGCTCAGAGACCGCGGCGCCCTTATTTTTTGAAATCGCAAAAGAATTGTTGTTTTATTACAATATCTCACCGAGTAACCCATGAACACCGAAACAGTAAAAAAACGAATGCGACGATATATAAACTACTATCATTTGTATCGCGCGATACTCGCGTCGGCGTATTATCGCCGTCCGAGCAGAAGCCTAACGGTTATTGGCGTAACTGGCACCGATGGGAAAACGACCACGACTCATCTGGTATACCATATTTTAAAGGAGTCGGGACGCGCAGTTTCTATGATGTCTTCAGTGTACGCTAAGATCGGATCAAAAGAGTACGACACTGGGCTACACATGACTACGCCTGACGCGATTCTAGTGCAGAAATTACTGCGTCAGGCAGTTCGTCATGGTGACGAATATTTTGTACTAGAAACTACTTCACACGCTTTTGACCAGAATCGTAACTGGGGGGTTCATTATAAAGTGGGAGCGATCACGAATGTCACCCCCGAGCATTTAGATTACCACAAAACGTACGATAGCTACCTGCGTACTAAGGCGAAAATGCTTTTGAGGTCGGATATAGCGCTCATTAACCGTGACGACCAGTCTTACGAAATGCTTAGCGGATTTGCTCAAGCTCACCATTCAAATGTCAAAACGTTCGGATTAACTCATGACGCCGATTTTCACCGAGACTTTAAAAAAGAGCTCAACCTACAGATCACCGATTTTAATAATTACAATTACCTTACAGCTTACGGCATTTGTATAACACTCGGGATACCAGAAGAAGAAATACTCGCAGCGCTTGGAACATTTGTATTGCCAAAGGGACGAATGGATCTGGTCTATGACAAAGAGTTTAAGATATTGGTTGACTTTGCCCATACGGCAAATTCGTTCGAACAGCTGTTGAAATACGTTAAAAAGACGACTCAACGAAGAATCATTCATGTCTTTGGTGCGGCAGGGCTGCGAGACGCCGAGAAACGGCCGCATATGGGAGCAGTGAGCGCGCGCTACGCCGATATAATGATCGTCACAGAAGAAGACCATCGAACCGAAGACCCGCAGCAGATTGCGAACGAGGTAATAGCGGGCATTCCGGCTCGTCAAACACGTATAAATAACAAAACGCTGATTATAGAACTAGATCGTAAAAAAGCTATAGAACAAGCCATCAGGTTGGCAAAAAATGGCGATATTGTGGTATGCACCGGCAAGAGTCACGAGCGCAGTTTGGCCCGTGGTGAGGTAGAAGTCCCATACGATGAGTACGCAACGATTAAAGAAGCACTCAGTAGGAGAAACAAATAACTATATGGTCAAATACGGCTTTTCCAAAAAGATCGACGGCGATATGCGCGACAACATGCGGATGATGAAGTTTCTAAACGGGGCGCGGCCGGGTATCAAGGCTGTCGTCCGGCCGCGCCAGATACACGGCGACCACATCGAGTTTATCGATGCGACGGCGCATACCAATGATATTCTTCAGAGCTTTGGGGAAACCGACGGTGTTATTACTCGGGCAAAAAATACAGCACTCGCGATAATAACAGCCGATTGTGTACCCGCAGTATACTCAGACGAAACGACGAACATGATCGGTGCCTCGCATCAGGGGTGGAAAGGGGCGCTTGCGCGACTTCCTCAGAAGATGATTCAGCACTTTGAAAAGCTGGGAAGTAGTCCCAAAAATATCCGGGTCTCAATTGGACCAGCTATTAACGCCTGCTGCTACGAAATTCACCAAGATCGTGCGATTATGTTCAGAAATGAATTTCCCAATACGAAAGCTATCAATAATCAGGGGAATCACTTTTTCCTAAATCTCACCCGTCTTACCTATGAACAATTGCGTGACGCAGGCGTTCCCGATGGTAACATTGAACACACGATTAATTGTACATCGTGTCAGAATGACACGTATTTCTCTTACCGCCGAGCGTTTGACAAAAGTAATTTCGATGAGCAACTCAGTTACATAGTACAATCGTAGGGTATATGGATAAACAGACATTTTTTATAATCGGTATTAAAGGCGTCGCCATGTGTCACATAGCCGTGATTCTCAAAAAAATGGGAAAGAATGTTGCCGGTGCAGACGTCGCTCAAGAATTTATAACCGATGAAGTTTTAAAGAAAAACGATATTGTCTCTCAAACAGGTTTTGAGGCGACTTCACTTCCGACCGAAACCGAGGTAGTAATCTTCTCGGCCGCGCACGGCGGAAGATCAAACCCCCTCGTTCAGGAAGCCGTAACGCGCGGAATCGAGGTAGTTTCTCAGGCCGATTTTTTGGGAGAGCTTATTAGTCAATTTAAAATTTCAATCGCAGTGTGCGGAACTCACGGCAAAACAACGACATCATCGCTACTCGCATATGCGCTTATTAACCTTGGTGCTAAGCCGAGCTATATGATCGGATCATCAACGTTTTCTGGTGATGGAACTTCCTATGCAGGTGGCGACTTTCAAAGCAATGACTACTTTGTCATAGAAGCTGACGAGTACGCAGTTGATCCGCCTTCTGACAAAACGCCAAAATTTCTGCAGCTTAGTCCTTCTCATATACTGGCTTTAAACGTCGATTTTGATCACCCCGACGTGTATGCAGACCTCGAAGGCGTAAAGCAAGCCTTTACCTCATTTCTTAGCCAAGATGCAAAAGTGATCTATTGCCACGACGACCCCGTTTTAGCAGATATCGTAGCTAGTATGCGAACCAAGGAGGTTCAGGGGTTTGGACTATCTGTGGAATCCGATTTAAGGATAGTGAGTCACGATCAGCGCGGCGGGAAGACTATATTTTCTATAAGAAGCGATGACGATTCGATATCCGATATAGAGCTTTCATTGTATGGTGAAAAAAACGTTTCAAACGCTGCGGGGGTAATTGCGGTACTTTTGCAGCTTGGGTTTGCCCCTGGGGAAATTAAGCGTGCGGTAACAGGGTTTACCGGGCCCAAGCGAAGACTCGAGTTGAAATATGAACAAGGGGGCACATATTTGTTTGATGATTATGCGCACCATCCTGCGGAAATTGAGGCGACGATCTCTGCCCTACGGTCGCGAATTCCAGGAAAGAGGATCATCGTCATATTTCAGCCCCATACATTTTCGCGGACGAAGTCGCTACTGCGGGAATTTACCACAGCCTTGGCAAAAAGTGATATGGCGTTCGTGTTGCCGATCTTCGCGTCGGCCCGCGAGCGGGCCGACGCGACAGTCTCATCTGCCGATCTCTCAAACGGTACCACGGTATTTGCCCTCGAAAATAATGAAGCCGTTACTGCACATTTAGCTCAATTCATGAAGCCTGGCGACATCATCGTCACGATGGGTGCCGGTGACGTTTACAAGCTCGAAACTGATATAATTGAGGTCATCAAACGGTATGAACATTCAAAGCAATAAGGACCTCACGTATTTGACCACCATGAAAACCAAATGCGTGGCTGAATATTTTGTAGAAGTCGAATCCGAAGCAGAGCTTCTTGAGGCAATTAAATACGCCACTGACCATGATCTCAAACTGCTCATGTTGGGGGGCGGTTCAAATACGATTATTCTCAAAGACCGCGTCGAAGGACTCGTGGTCAAAAATCGGTATGTGAAAAAAGAAATCGTGCGTACCGCAGTCGCATTCGTTGATGTAAAGGTTTCCTCAGGATATGTCGTTGCGCGGTTTGTAAGCGAAATGGTAGCTGCTGGGTACGAGGGGGTAGAATACCATTTGGGCCTCCCCGGTTCGGTCGGGGGAGCGCTCTATATGAATTCGAAATGGACCCGTCCCGAAAGCTATTTTGGTGACTCTCTGATTTTTGCGACGATAGCAGATCGAAACGGAGTAGTACGACGTGTTGATCACGATTACTTTCATTTTGCGTATGACTA
>JACOTV010000020.1 GCA_016178125.1 Candidatus Microgenomates bacterium
ATGAAAAAAAAGAACGTTGTTGTGATTGGTGGCGGTACGGGTACATTCGTTGCACTCAAAGGGCTAAAAAAATATCCCCTCAATCTCACCGCCGTTGTGTCAATGAGTGACTCAGGCGGAAGCAATAAACGCATTCGCGACGAATTTGGATTGTTGCCAACTTCAGACATTCGGTCTTGTATGGTTGCACTTTCTGACGAGGGCGGTAAAGCAGGTGTTTTGCGTCAACTGTTTATGTATCGCTTTGAAAAAGGCGAGGGGATAAGCGGTATGACATTTGGGAATTTGTTTATGGCAGCGCTCACCGACATATTGGGTTCTCAGGAAGAGGCGCTTAAACAGACGCAAAAGGTGTTACGCATTAGCGGATCGGTAGTTCCGGTAACCTTTACCAATACCCATCTATTTGCTGAATACGAGAATGGATCAGTGGTCACTGAAGAACACTTTATCGATGAGCCCCAGCACGACGGCACGTTAAAAATAACCAACTTATATCTTAAACCCGAAGCAACCGCAAACCCTCAGGCGCGCTTAACCTTATGACAAAATACGGACAGACATATGGATTTAGTGCAACAACCCATATTGAAACGCTTGAGAAATATATTGGAGGAGCGGTATTAGATTATGTAATGGTAAATACCGCCGAATACCCCGAGGAAGCACTAAAGGCATATGTCGAATCTCACGAGGAACCGGTGAAGGACGACTTATCAAGTAATGCCCACTATACCATTGTCCGTGCCGATATTGTAAACGATCAGAAAATGGAAAAATCAAAATCCGATTCATTGGTCAGAAGCCTTATTCGCCATGACTCCGATAAATTGGCAAAGACTATTGTCGAGTCGGTCCTCGGTGGAGTATAATACGCTACATGGTACAGAAATATCTTCCCGCGGTTCTGGTCATAGTTATTATTCTTGGATTTTTCGGTTTTATAATTTACAAAGATCAGCAAGTGGCCCGAGAGCAATCGATGAATCAAAAAAAAGCCGACCAAACGGCCAGCGGTTCAAACGGTAACACCTCTGATACTTCCGGAAATAGCGAACAACCTATGAGCCCATCAAACGCACCAAACGCGAAAACGTTATCAAAGCCCGCAATGCAGATTGACGAATCAAAGTCATACACTGCAGTCTTGCACACGAATCAAGGCGACATTACGATCGAACTCAATGCAAAGCAGACTCCAATAACGGTAAATAATTTTGTATATCTTGCAAAACAAAAATTCTATGACGGTACCATTTTTCACCGTGTCATTCGCGGGTTCATGATCCAAGGTGGCGATCCCACCGGCACCGGTTCAGGGGGCCCAGGATATCGGTTTGACGATGAACCGTTTGAAGGAACCTACGACCGTGGTACGGTTGCGATGGCGAATGCCGGTCCCGACACAAACGGAAGTCAATTTTTTATCATGCATCAAAAAATGGGGCTTCAGCCCGATTATGTTATCTTTGGCCATGTGACCGAGGGAATGGACACAGTCGATAAAATCGCAACAACCGAAACAACGGTTGGAGGCGACGGCGCAAACTCCAAGCCGGTCAAGCCAATGACCATAAAGAGCGTAGATATTACTGAGAAGTAAACGTCATCTCAAATGCGCGATCTTCGCTAAGAGTTGTCTGGTGTTTGAGGGTCACGCCTTGTATCTCTGCATCAAAATCTTTAGATAGCAATGAGCTCCCTTTGGGGAGTGATATGGAGAAGACAAATGGGCTATTTTCAGAGCCCACTTGTTTCTGAACAGATAAGTGATAGGTACTACTAGGTGAGCTCGTTACTAACGGGGGAGTTGTGTAAATGACCGTAATTTTTTTGGAACTTTGTGGTGGAACCTCTACATATACTGTCGGGGCAATAAGATCATTCTGTGGCCATACTTGGTAGCTTACTCGACCTCCATCAACAAGAACCGTTTCAACCAGTGCGGTTTTCGGTATATATAGTTGGAAGTAGTTTTTGTAGATATTATTTTCGGGCATCGATCCATTGTATGTATTATCAAACTGCGTCGTATAAATATGCTTCACCGGTTTACTATTTACTATTCGTACTTCGTAATTGGTAGAACGTTTAGTAAACGAATTCACTTTGTTCACCCCGACATTTGCTTCAATAGGATACAAATAGTCACCATCGGTTTTTACAATGCGTCCGGCCCAATGATACTCTTCAAGAATTGATTGAATCGATGGGTCTTTCATATAAACTACCATCTGTTTTTCACGAAGCATTCTTCGTGTAACTGTGGCGAGTGCTTCTTTCGAGACTGAATCGAGTTGCAGCATAAGAGCTTGCGACAACGACGAGAGTGTGGTTTGTTTTTGGCGTGAACCGGGAAAAAAGTTGTCTTGCGCCTTAGCCTGCGTTTTCTCGTAAAAATTTTCTTTGGTTATTATATCGCCTGTGTCAGCAAGGGTGACACTGCCATAGGCGCCAATAATGTTTTCGATGGTTGTAGTTGTAATGCCGATTATGCCGTCAAAGGGGGGCGCGCCGAGTTCACGTTCCAAAAACCACTCGGCGCGCCCTGCATTTTCCTTAAAGTCTGCCGAAAAATTTGAGTCGCGTAAGAACCAGTGGGGGTTTTGTAAATAGGTACGTACAGCGTCCGGTGGATCAACGTGTTCCTTAAGCTGTCCGTCGGCGTCGTATACATCGTGGATTTCTATGTTTTGAACTGAATAATGACCTAAGGTAACAATTCCATAGGATCCTATAAATCCCCCGCCGGGTCGAAGTTCTTTGTCGTTCAAAAAGAGCACCAAAAATCGCCCTTCTTTCTTATTCCCCCCGATCGTATCGCTCGCCGTAACCACTGAGCTTAGGAGTTTCGTTGTTTGCGCAAAGTCCCTAATCTGTGAATTTTGCGTCTCAAGTGCAAGAATAAGGAGGTTTTGAGAAAGCGGTAGAAGTGCCGTTTTTAAATACGCCATTGTGGTATTTAAGGTTCTCTGGTCGTCTGCGGTTTTA
>JACOTV010000021.1 GCA_016178125.1 Candidatus Microgenomates bacterium
AGATCCGAAGCGGCAGGCCTGCCAGGTGTTTCGAGCGGATTTTGAGTATATACCCTTGGGTGTGGGGGAGGTTTTCAAGGGGGAGGTACGTGCCCGACCGGATTGCCCCTTGGCTCTCAAAGTCGGCGTAAGACTGGCCAGCGATTGATATGGTGTGTGCGGGGGCCGCGCGGGAGGAGCCGGCGGCAATCCGCGCGGCCCCAATGACGGGGGTGGCGTTTTTCCCCAAGGGCGCCAGGAGCGGCTCGCCGCGGCTGCGGGCGGCATACTGCACCGGGTCCTCGGGGGCTGCAGGTTCGACCGTTTTACTGAGTTTATACGGCGTGGCGGGGAGCCTAAAGAAATCCTGTCGATTTAACGTAAAGAAATCCGGGTTAATTCGGTCCGCAGGCGTCACGAGGTTGCGGAGCGGGTAGTACACATCGGTCAGGCGTGGGTCGGCCGAGGATACATAGTCACCCCAGTCGAGGTATGCCTGATCAGTACTCGTCCAGCGGTAGGGTGGGCCGACCACGTGGGTCAGGTCCTTAACCGCTTCGCGGGGGGTGTCGATGTGGGTTGCGTACACGTCTATCTTCCCAATGCGTTTTAAGAGCTTCAGTCGATGGCTTTCGCTCAGCTTCTTGATGAGTTCTTCGGTCTCATGAGCGTACAGCTTTTGGTCGAGGTTTTTCCCGGCAGGCACGATGTTTGAATGGTCCCACACGAGGTACGACACGCGGTATTTGTTGAGGTTTGCCTCGAATTCGTTTTGGCGTTTGGCGTATAGGCTGTACTGAAACTCGCGGAATGCCTGTTCATTGGCCACGCTCCATCGGTCTGAGTCACGATCCAACAAAGGCTGCTTGAGCCCAAACCACAAAAATCCAGCGCCTTGGTAACCCCAGTCATAGTACTGCCACCCCGAGAATGTTTGAAGCGGCAGACTGAGTACACGGCCGTCCTCCTGAGTGTTCATGTAGTTCCAAAATTCAGCGTAATACGAAGGCATCTTGATCCTGAACTGAGGCCCAATGAGTCCGCCTTGAAACATGGGGAAGGCATAGAAAACAAGCAATGCACCCAGTGCGACGGTCGCGATTTGTTGTTTATGGAGGCTGATTTTCTCAAGGAATAGGCTTACAGCGAAGCTGAAAAACACGGTATACCCCAAGAGCGCAAGGATCGAGAATTTGGTAAACACGAATCTGAGTGCCTCCTCAAGAAGCGGAATCCGAATCAATAGGTCAAAAAAGAGGTCAAAGGGTGGCGTGCGGTTTGCGAGGATTATGAACGGCACGATGAAAAAAGGGAGAAACGGCAGGTATCGTTTGTCACGCTTGAGTGCGGCGTAGAGGGCGCCGGCTAGTGATACCGTAAACAGCGAGGCGCCGGTTACATAGACCCACGGGTTGTCGAGGTGGCGGCGCCACTCAGGCATAAGATACGTGAATTTCTTTTGAATAATGCTGTAGGATTCCCAGTCGAGGTAGAATCCCCGTAAGAAGGCCACGTCGGCCAAGTAGCCATTTTCGCGGTTCCGCAGGCGGTATTCCTGGGAAAATAGTCGATTTTGTTTGCTTTCTTTGGGGACCGAGCTGGTGGTTTTTATGAAGTATAGGTTTGGCAACAACCAAAACGAGTTCACGGCGAGGGTGACAGCGATTAGAGCGAGTGCTTTCTTAAGAACAGCCTTCTTCTGGTTGACCATGAAATAGCTTCCCAAAAACAGTACATAGACCCCAAAAAACGGGTACCACAAATGTGCGGCGTAAGCTTGGGGCGCCGCCATGAGCGTGGCCGCGGCAAACCACAAGATCGGGCCGCGGCCACGCTCCTCAATCACCTTGAGGCTGAGGAACACAATCCACGGGAGCCACGCCCACTGGGTAGGGAACATCTCCAAGGGGGCATAAAACTGCTGTACGGTCGACAGGTTACATAGGTAAAATAGCCCACTAGAGAGGGCTACAAGCGACTTTCCCCCGGTTAGCCGTAGAATAAGGCGGTACACTCCAATTGGGCCTATAGCAAGGCACAGAAAGATGTAGGCATATCGGAGGGTCATGAGCGGCAGTACAAAATGCATGAGCCATAGCAGTGCGACTCGTGGTAGATCGGCCATGTGCGAATGCCCAGCAACTGCCCCAAGCCCCTGATCGGGCCGCCATACGCCGCTTACTAGGCGGCCCATATTGAGTCCAAAATCGACCTCAGGGTGAAGCGTGTCCCACCCGGTGAGAAATGTTCCCGGGGTGAAGTTTAATAGTGCGATAACAAGTGTTATACCGAGGAGAAACAAATACGGAAGAGATTTTTTCAACATAAGACAAGGCCCATAGTATATCAAAATAGATCACCGTATTCAATGGGTTATAATGCCCGTATGAAATACCAATATCTTCTTTTTGACTGGGATGGTACTCTGCACAATACCCTGCCGGCATGGATCAAGGCGATAGAGAAAACCCTGAAAGTGCACAACACCCATGTACCTCGCAACGAGGTGGTCGGCTGGTTGGTCCCTGGCATTACTGAAAATATAAACCGTTATCTAGCGATTGATCCAGAAGTATTTAAGAGCCAGGTGCTTGCGACGAATGAAATTCGCCAACTACATGAAGCGGCTCTTCACGACAAGATCTTTGATCATCTGACCACGATCGCTACGCTTAACATCCCGACCGCCCTCGTCACTTCGTCAGACAGAGCGATCGTGGAGGCTGCTCTAAAACATCATAAGCTGCATGCTTACTTTAACGTGGTTGTTTCTGGAAATGATATAAACAACCGCGTATTACAAAACTGCCGACATAGAAGCACTATCACCCGACTACATTCTCAGAGATTTTGCCGAACTGCTTGATCTGGTTTAACTCTGTTTGTCATAGAAATATCATGCGCTCGTGAAATTTATGGGGTATAATTGCTTTTCGGTCACCTATATTGAACCTAGAGAATGAAAAACATTAAATTTATCTACTTCGACTTCGGTGGTGTTATGGCGCATTGGATGCCGAGCGTCCCGAAGTTTGCCGAAGTATTCAATGTCTCCGAGGCAGACCTCTTCAAAACGCTTTACGACCACTTTCCCGATGCCGTGCGTGGGCGTATTTCAACCAACGAAATGTGGAGCCGAATAAAAAAAGATATGAACGTAACCCACGAGCACGACAACTACGCTGATTTTTTTGCTGAACATTTTATCCCCATTCCCCAAACGCATGCGTTTGCCAAAGAACTCCAGAAGAAATACAAAATAGGGGTATTATCAAATATATATTTAGAAACGTAACACTTAGAGCTTCGGTGAGACATATCCTATGTTTCCTTCGTTCCAGTAGACCAGGTTTGCGGTGTCGGTAAACCGATCAAGACTGTGAAGAACCACAATAATAATTTCGTTTCCGTCGTGTCGTTTATATAGGGTCACCAAATTCTGTCCTGCTTCCTCGGTGTATCCGGTTTTAAGACCGCCAATTCCCGGGATAACGCCTAAGAGCTGATTCACATTGGCAAGCCGATGGAAATATTTAAAGTCTACATCGGAAATGGTTATCTCCTTCGTCGAGCCGATCTTGGCGAGGTACGGGTTGTCCAAAACCGCGCGTGCGGCCAGGGTTAAGTCGTACGCGGTGGTATATTGCTCGGGGTTATGGAGTCCGTGGGGATTCACAAAATGTGAATTGTTCATGTGAAGCGCTTGTGCCTTTTCGTTCATTTTCTGTATAAACTGGTCGTACCCTTTTTCGTTAGCAAGTGCAAATGCCGCATCGTTTCCCGAGTAAACCAAGAGCCCATACAGTAGGTTTTCAAAAGTGATTTTTTCACCGACTACCAGTCCCATGACCTGACCGTCGGCAATGGTTTTATGAATCTCGACAACTTCGTCGGGTTTATACAAATCAAATGCGACGAGTGCCGTGATCAATTTGGTGGTAGACGCCGGAAACATACGGACTTTTTCGTTGAGCGAGTAAATCGGAGAAAGTGTTTTTCGATCGGTCAAATACGCTGACTCGGCGGTAATGACCGGGAGTGCGCTTCCTGTTGCGACCGGAATTGGGTCGAGCGAAATGGGTACCGGAGGCGCTTGAGTCGTGAAGAGTCGGCGATTATACGCGAAGGTATGAAGCGGTTGTGAGTCTCCTGGGTAAAACAACAGAAACAGCGAAAAGACGACAAAAAAAAGAATAATATGAAATTTCATAAATGTCGAGCCGTTATACGACCGTTTTGATTCCCAGTTCCTTCAGTTGTGCATCGGTCGCCTTAGATGGCGCATCCATGACGCTGATTTTTCCGCCCGATGTCATCGGGCATGCAACAACTTCACGCAAGTATTTTTCGTTTAAAAGAATCATAAGCATTCGCTCAATGCCGTGGGCGATCCCGCCGTGTGGGGGCGCGCCAAAGGTAAATGCCCGCAACATATGACCAAACTGATTTTCAATTTCTTCTTTCTGATACCCCATGATTTCAAACACACTACTTAGGACTTCGGGTTCGTGACTTCGTATACTTCCGCCACCGACTTCGTAGCCGTTACACACGAGATCGTATTGTGAGGCAAGAATGCCTTCGATGTTTGTTTTATTAAGGAGATCGTCTCGGTGCTCAGGAAGAGGCGCAGAAAACGGGTTATGGGTGAAGGTCCAACCGCCTTCGTCGGTTTTTTCAAAAAACGGAAAGTCTATAACCCAAGCGAACGCAAGAATGCCATTTTGCTTATCTTCATCGGTACGCATATCAAACTTATCAGCCTTGTATTTGTCCATGGCCTCTTTATACGAAAGTACGGGGAACGGTTTTTGTTTTATGGTGTATCCTAACTGTTCAACAACGGTGGTAATCATTTCTTCGTCGAGTTTCATGATGCTTGCGCGATCTACAAAACTTACCTCGATGTCGATCTGACTATGTTCAAACCCGCGATCGGCGCGAAGATCTTCGTCACGCATACAACGGGCGATTTGAAAGTAGCGTTCAAATCCGGCAACCTGAAGAAGTTGTTTGTATTGTTGGGGAGATTGGGGAAGGGCATAAAAATTACCGGGATGCATCCGCGAAGGAACCATAAAGTCGCGCGAACCCTCGGGGGTTGATTTGGTCAAAAGCGGGGTCTCAATTTCGAGAAATTTACGCTCGAACAAAAACTGGCGAACGAGATCGACAAATTGTGATCGTAGCATGATGTTTTTCTGCAAACGGTCGCGGCGTAAGTCGAGGTAACGGTATTCGATACGGGTGTCTTCGTTGATATCGTGTCCGTCGGTGTCGATGGGGAGGGGAATCGTTTGTGACTTGGCAAGCACGGTTACCTGTGTTGCTTCCATCTCGATGGTGCCGGTTGCCATTTTGGGGTTGACCAGTTTTTCCGGTCGGTTTTTGACGAGTCCTTTTATAGTGACCACGTCTTCTGTCGAGAGGCCTTTGAGTTTTTCGTCGCCCACGATTTGGATTTTTCCTGAACGGTCTCGCAGGTCAAGAAATACGATTTTTTTGTGGTCGCGGATTGTATCGACCCACCCTGAAAGTTCGATTTCCTGGTCAACATGTTCTAACGCATCGGTCACGAAGTATTGTTTCATTGCTTGTATTATATCGTATTGCGGGGCCTCGTGCACAGATCTATCACATATGGATGATCTTGCCTTGTAGTCGTTGCTGGCCGTTCCAGTTGTTTATTTCGAGTTTGTATACCACCTCGCGGACCTCGCCTGGCTTGAGTTCTTTGCATAACTCACCCTTCCCAAAACAAACAAATTCGATGCCGTGATCTGAGAAAAATTTCAGGTGGTCACGGGTCTTGCCCATGGTTGTGGGGTTTTTGATTTCGGTGTCACTGACGAAGACTGGTTGAGGGTTTCCAATGCCAAACGGAGCCAATGACTGAATGGTGTGCGCGAGGTCAAGGTTGAGATACGAAAGGGGAATTTTAAGGTCGGCTTCAATAATTTTTTCAAGGTCTGATTCTTGAATTTGTAGCTCCGCGGCGGCTTGGGCTGCTTTCACAAACGCATCGGTGTTTTGTTGAGTCACTGTAAAGCCAGCAGCCTGCGCATGGCCACCCATATCAACGAGCATGTCGCGGTGGGAGGTAAGGAACTTGGTCATGTGAAACGCTGGGATCGAGCGGGCTGAGCCTTTATAGTGGCCATCGGTCTTGGTCATAATAATAACCGGTCTGAAATATTTCTCAACAATCTTTGAGGCGATGAGCCCGATGATCCCCTCGTGCCACTGGTCGGATTTGAGAACGATGAGTTTGGGAATCGTTGTGCCATATTCTTTTTTCATCATTTTATATGCTTGGTCGATTGCCGTTTTTACGAGGTCTTGGCGAAGAGTATTTTTATCGCCAATGCGTGTGGCGAGCGTACGGGCGCGATCGGGGTCGGTGGTGCAGAGGAGGCGCAGGGCGTCGAGCGCATGCTCGAGACGCCCGATCGCGTTGATGCGTGGGGCAATGATAAATCCGATTTCGTAAGGAGTAACGACGCGGTTTTCGTATCCCGCGGATTTAAGAATTTCGAGTATTCCGTAGCGCTTCATATGGGCAAATGCGCTGAGGCCATGGTATACGAGCGATCGGGACGGGCCGACTAAAGGCACTAGGTCTGCGACCGTCCCGATCGCGGCAAGTGCTTGGTAGTCATATTGAAAATACATACTTATAGGAAGCGCCTGAGCAGGATCTATTTTCGTTTTGAAATGATCGTATATTGCTTTTGAAAAAAAATACGAAACGCCTGAGCCGGAAAGGAGCGGTATATGAAATATTGCTTCGGCTTTATCGGGTATTAGTTCGGGTTTCATATGGTGATCGGTTACTACAACGGGAATGCCTAAAGATTGTGCGTGTGCAATTTTCTCTCGTGCCGTGATGCCATGATCAACGCTGATAATGAGTGCTGGATCGAATTCTTTTTTCACGTTCTCGATTCCTTTTATAGAAAACCCGTAGCCTTCATGGACACGATGGGGAACGTAGGGCATTGCTTTAAATCCAAGTAAGTGAAGTGTTTCCCACAAAATTGCCCCGCCGGTCACGCCATCTGCGTCGTAGTCGGTATACACAACAACCATTTGCTGCTTTTCATAAATGGTTTCAAGGAGCTTGAGTACATGATCCATTTGCTTTTTGTAGGTTTTGTCAAAATCACGGATATCAAGTTCAAGAGGTGACTTAGGAGTCAAGAATTCGGCTACGTCTGTTATACCGCGCTCTTTAAGAAGAAGATCTACGATCTCTTTTGAACTCACGCGCTCACCGAGCTTGATTTCATGCTTAAAATATATCTTCATTTATAGGTTGTCATGCTGAATTTATTTCAGCATCTCATAAATTGATGGGTTCCTGAAACAAGTTCAGGATGACAGATGAACCGTTATTCTATCAGTTTTTCTTGGGTTTCAACCGGCGAAGACATGCTACGAGTGGATGCAATTTTTTGACCAAGCTGACTGACTGATTTGTTTACCTGAAACATTTGATTGTAGGCATTGGTCACATGTTTGTTCAGCACACCAAGTGACTCATCGGTTTTTTCATAATCTTTTTTCATGCCCTGTAATATGGCAAGAATTTCCTTAGCTTGCGTCTGTATTTTTTGGCCTTCATAAGACATGAGAATCGCTTTAATATATGCATAAAAACTCATGGGTGAAACGGGGAGCACTCGCTTTGAACCGGCGTATTCGTATAAGTCTGCGTCGTTTATTATTTCGTAGTAAATCGACTCAAAGGGAATATACATAAGCGCGTAGTCTGCGGTCCCTTCGTGGACGAGAATATATTTTTTTGCGATATCTTGGATATGTTTTTTAACATCACGGATGAAATCCTTTTTGAATGCGGCGCGCGATGCTTCGGTCTCGGCCTTAAGCATCGCGCGCATATTCTCCATCGGGAATTTTGAATCAATGGGAATATACCCAAACGATGCCTTAACAATAGCGTCTACTTTTTCACCACTTTTAAATGTGTGTTGAAGGGCAAAGGAATCAGGAGGCATGTGCTGCCGCAATAATTCACCAAGTACCTGTTCGCCAATGTTGCCACGCATTTTAGGAGACTGAAGAAAATCTTGGAGATCTTTCATCGATCTTCCGATTTCTGAGAATTCTCCGATGTTTTTTTGAACTTGGGAAATCACGTTTTGGGTTGAATCAAGCCGCGCGTTTATCGTTTGAGTCGATGACTTGAGCCATTCCATCATCTCAGGAGAAGTCGACTGTTGTTGTGAGGCGACAATCCACTTATGGATTAGGTAGAGCGATACGCAGAAGAGGGCTATGATGAGTGCAAAAAGTAAACCGATGTTCACCTACTCAGTATAGCAGAATCGTGGAGGCGTTTATCCCATTTCGCCGGTACCGGGACCTTGGGGCTTGAAGATTTTTGGCTTGAGCCATTCTTCGTTATCTTCGTCTTCACTTTGATCGTTGCCTTCGGCCATATGGGCGATCTGATCACGTTCGATGGCGCCTACGGGACGTGCACTTTTGGGGCGCTCAAAACTGCGCGTCTGTCCGGGGGTTTGTTGTGGCTGTTGTGAAACTGGAGCCTGCTGCATTTGCTGTTGTGAAGCTTGCTGTGGCTCGCGAGGCTGAGCAGGGGCATAAGATGGTTCCATTTGTGGCTGTTGTGAAGCTTGCTGTCTCACGGGCTGCCTGGATTGCTGTGGGCGTACAACGCGACTTTGGTTTGCTTGTCCGTTCACCGGTTGTGGAGCTTGTTGCTGTTGAGGTTGCTGGGTTGGTGGGGTTTGAGATGCTTGAGGCTGAGCTGTCTGTTTGGCGGCTCCTTGTTTTAATAAATATGCGCTCGCTTCAAAAGTTTGCGCGTTGACGGTGGTCGCTGAGTAATTGTTGGTTGATGCAACGACACCTACATACAAGTTTGTTGCGATGTCCTGGTCGATCTGTACATTTATAGTCTGTAAAATGCCCAAAATGAGTTCGGCTGTTGACGAAACCGTCCGGTTTACATAATTGGCGGTTCCGAAGAAGCTATTAGTTAAGTGTCTATCTATATTGATCAGCTTTTTACCTTTGAATTGTTCTTGGTTATCGGTGTACAACTGTCCGAGGGATCGTAAATTGGTCGTGTCGATTGTTACGATAAAGTCTATGCTTCCGCCGGTGTAGTTATATTTGACGGTCTTTTGGTCGAGCTTCTCGAGTCCTGCGCGAGGGGTTATGACGATATTGAACTGCTCATTTTGAATAAAATAATCGACTTTGTCAATGGACCCGTCGGTGTACGGGAACGATATAACGAGGCTGTCTCCGCCAGTTGTGACTTCACCTTGTATTTTCTCTGATGCAATAAGGTTTGACTTAACTGGGGAGGCACACGCAATTGACATGTTTTTGCCAAGCTGCATGAGGCCGAGGTACAAGGCCGTTGCCGAAGCTACTGCGTCTTCTGAGGGGTTTTCGGGGATGCAAATAAGGTCTTGGTCCTTTTTGGCCTCGGCTACCTGTTTAGACCTAGATCGTAGGGAAACGAGGCGAGTAGACCCTGTTTTCTTACCGTCACGGTACAGGTCAACGGTGTCTCCCGTATTGGCTTTTCCTTTTGTGATGCGCACACCGAAGACTTTTTGACCTTCGATCATAAATGTGGCTGCAATCTTGGCTTCACCTTTGACACTCTTTTCTTGCTCCTCTTTTTCGTGCAGAAGGTGAGCTACTTCGGCGAGTTCCTCAAGGAGTTCATATATTATATTATAGGTCTTAATTACGACCTTTTCTTGTTTTGCTAGATCGACTACATCGTTACTTGGTTTGGTATTAAATCCTATGACGATCGATTTGGTGGATTTGGCAAGGAAAACGTCGGCGTTATTTATGTCTCCAATACCTGCGAGAACCATGTCTACCGTTGGATTTTTCGCAAGAACCTCTTGAATAGCCTCAATTGACCCATGAGAATCAGCTTTGATGATTACCGAAAGTTTTTTCACGACTTCGGGGGTCCCAAGAACCGATTGCAGGTTGAACACTTTTTTCGGCGCTACTTCTTTGACCGCCGTTGATGCGATTTCGGAGTTGGTGATGAGCGAACCGACAATGGGCATTTCGTTGAAGCCTAGGATGGCAAACGGTGTTGAAGGGTGTACTTCAGGTATTTGAGCGCCTCGGTCGTTGGTTAGGGCACGCACTTTGCATTCTTTACCTTCGGAGTAGACGGTGTCTCCGCGTTTGATTTGACCATTTCTGATGAGCGCGCTTACGACAATACCACGACGGTCACGATTGGTTTCTATGACATAGGCCTCGGGTGCGGCCTCGGGATCGTATTCAAGGGGGTTGTGTGAAGCCAACAGAAGGATCGTCTCAAGAAGCTCGGGGACACCGTGACCGGTTTTGCCGAGATCTGAACAAAGGGAATGTCGCCACCCTTGTCCTCGACAAGCATGGTGTATTTCATGAGATCAATCTTGATTTTTTCGGGGTTTGCGTCGGGGAGATCTGACTTATTGGCAACTATGATGCATGGCGTTTTTGACGCTTTAATATGCGAAATAGACTCGACTGTTTGCGGCATGAGCGAATCTTTCGCATCGACTATGAGCAGGGCAATGTCGGCGATTGTTGCGCCCCGTGCGCGCAGTTTGCTGAATGCTTCGTGGCCTGGGGTATCGATGAAGGTCATCGCGTCGGTGGGATAGCCTTTAATACCCGAATGAATCTCATAGGCGCCGATTCCCTGGGTAATACCGCCATGTTCACGTTCAGTGATATTGGTTTTACGTATGTAGTCGAGGAGCGTGGTTTTCCCGTGATCTACGTGCCCTAAAATGGTGACGATTGGTCCTCGTGGTTTCATTGTTATTTTTTCATTTCCTCAATTGTCAAAGTATCAAAGATTTCTCATATGGCTATATGCTTATATGAGCATATCTTTGAAAAATGAGAGATGATTTACTGTTAAATTAGCCATCTGTTTTGGATGGCGTCGATGGGGTTTCTTCAGGTGGGCTAAGCGGAGTCGCGTTTGCTGGTTCGTCGGTGGTTTCGGCTTTTGCTTCCTCAGGAGCTTCTGCTTCTTCGGGTTTATCGGATTTGGTCTGTATGATGTCGATGACATATCCGGTCAATTTCGAGGCTAAATTCACGTTAATCCCGTTTTTACCAATGGCCAAAGGCGCTTGCGATTCGTCGACTATGACACGGGCCTTTTTGCCCCCCGCTGCATCTTCTTCGAACTCAACTTGAGTTATTTTGGCGGGAGAAAGGGCCGAGGTCAGAAATAACGTGTCGTCTTTGTTCCATTGAATGATGTCGATTTTTTCGTCGCCACCTAATTCATTGGTGACGGTTTGTACACGGACGCCTTTTTGACCGACACAGGCACCAACGGGGTCAACGCCGCCTTGGGCACTGTGAACCGCGCCGTGAATTGCCGAACTTGTCTTCTGAGATCTCTTTGAGGAAGAAGGCAAGCGTCATATTGACGGTGTACTTTTCGTTTTTGATCTGCTCTTCTTTGGGGAAGTAGGCTTCTATTTTGCCGATGTCGACTGAACCACTATGGCCGTCGTAGCGGATAATGCGTCCCTTCATGACCGATCCGACCTGTGATTTATACTGGGAAATGACGGTTTTCTTTTCGACTTCTCGGATCTTTTGAAGAATGACCTGCTTGGCAGTTTGTGCTGCGATGCGTCCAAAGCCGGCGGGAGTTATGTCTTTGCTGTCTTTGTATACATGAGCTTCTCCGTTATCTTTGTTTACTTTAACAGTTATTCCCTCGTATTCTTCTTCGCTAAGATGGGCATTTAATTCGGTGGTTTCTTTTTTATATGCTGCCAAGATTGCAGCCTCGATTGAATCTATGACATCGTCAGCCGAAATACCTCGTTCGGTTGCAACCTGATTCAAAGCTAATGCGAATTCACTCTTTACGATGCTCATAGACGTAATTGTAACATACAAAGAGCCCGGCGAGAAGGGTAAATGGAGGTTAGTTGGCGGTTGCACCAAGCTCGACTGTGGTATAACCACCACGATTGAGCGGCTCAAGTAACGGAGGCTTCTTAAGAGTTTGTGTACCTGGCGTTAATAAGAAGTGAATTCGGTGGATTGTTGTGGGGGCCGGGGATATCGTGAGGGGCACTTTTTCGTCAATTTCGTGGC
>JACOTV010000017.1 GCA_016178125.1 Candidatus Microgenomates bacterium
CGTATCAGGGGATCGGTTGACCATGACCGAAACGGCAACAACCGTGCCTCCTGCCGCTCGCACGCTATCGACAACCTTTTTAACCGATCCGCCGGTTGTGGTGAGATCTTCAACGATAAGAACGTTTTTCCCATTTACTACTTTGTCATATCCGCGGGTAAATACCTGATTCTTGTCAACTGTTTTCTCGGTGTATACTCCCAGTACCTCGGATCCTTTTATTTGACTCAAGTGGTGCGCCGTCCATTGCGAAAGTATTATGCCTCCTAAAGCAGGCGCCGCAACCACATCGATTTGCAAACCCTGGTGAGCTTCGGCAAATAGTTTTCCGACAGCTGAGGACTTTTCGGGGTGTACGTAGAGCGCATCTTTGTTTATGTAGGTGGGGGAATGACGACCGGTGGTGAGCACAAAATGACTGTCAGTTATTATCGCATCGGCCGACTTCAGGATCTCAATAATATCGCTCATTGAGACATAATATACTCCACGTTACCACGCCGTGCAACTCGTATATTGCACTGATAATCTACTCATTACGCCTCGGAAGACTTGATCAATAAGTGCATTCTGTAGTCTCAGACTGAGCTGTTTGTGGTAGAATGCTCGATTATGTCTGAAAGATATCATAATATCGCCCGTGGGAGAATTGCACGTACAGTATTTGCCGTAGGGCTAGCCGGTGGAGCATTGTTCGGAGCTGGCATTACAGCTTCTGAGGCAGGAGCGGCGGGTCTACCATGCACATTTGCCGCAGACGCTAATGGAAATGGTGAAGTAGCGCCTTCAGAGGCGCGGGCGGCTGGGTGCAATGTACCAAGCTGTCTAGACGTTTCACCTTATATAGACGCCGATGGGAATAAGTTTGCAGATAAGAAGGAGCAGCAGGCAGCGGATACCCCCTGCACCGGTGGCAGTGTCAAGAGAACTATTACTTCAGGTCCTACTTCACAGGAAAGCCGTATGGGTAGTATAGGCGCTGCAAATCCTCAGGGAACTATCAATAGGGAACCTGTTACTACGACGACATCAACAACCACTAGAATCACGCGCGTTCCAGACACTACAACACCCACGACACCCATGACCATATTCAGAGCAGTTATTCCTCCCGAAATTAGACCGACCTCACCTGGTATATCTAACCCTTCAAGTAGCAACCCTCGCCGATCGGCGGCTGCAAGAAGTGCGCAATCTGCACAGGATGCGGGATGTGCAAGAGATGTCAAGATGAGCACAATAACAATTGGACAGGAATGCACAGGAAAACTGAGTAAAGTTGTAGATGAACTTATCAGAACAGAGATATCCGATGGTAGAATGAGCAGTCTTGTACTCAAGCCTCTCTATCTATTTAATCCTGGAGCCCGTATTCATGACTGGGGTAATAAAGTCTGCGATGGCAGTGTTGAAGGCAGTAAGGTGCATGGTGCAACAATAGTTGGTTGTGGTCTTAACGGATAACAGACTTATACGTATCTAATTCCTTGATTTCTTTCAGTCAGGTATGGGCGCTACCTGAACTTAATGATGACTTAAGAATCGCTCCGTGGGTCATGAGATAATATATAATCGTCTGTATATGTGGCGATTAGTGATTGTTCTTTCATTATACCTTTCCCTCCTTGCCCGTACCGCATATGCTCAGGTGAATGCATGCCTTGTCGGGGATGCAAATAATGACGGCAAGATCACCCTCTCCGACTATTCAGTATGGAGAACCGCCTTTATATCCAAGAACCCCGTACCTATATCGCCTACGACGGGCACGACTACACTTATAAATATAAAAGACTATGGTGCTCGTGGTGATGACACCGTCGATGACACGACTGCTATTCAATCTGCTCTCAATGCAGCTAACCCGGGAGAGACCGTTATCGTGCCTATCGGTATATATCTTCAAACTAACACAATCGACATTCCGTCAGGAATCACGCTCAAAGCAGAACAAGCAGGGGCCACGATTAAAGCGACCAATCCAGACAAACAAGCCATTTACCTTCGCGGAAGAGATTCTGCAATAGTAGGCATGACGCTTACTTCGACTGCGACCGTACGCAGAGAGTCCGACTGGCATCATCGGATTGTTCTTGAGCACTCAACGGGCACACGGGTTCTTAACAACATCGTTGACGGAGGCAGTGCCGCGGGAATATTCGCAACTCACGCGACCAATTACCAGATTATAGGAAATACCGTGAAGAACACCCTCGCTGACGCGATACACAACACAAACCAATCTTCATACGGGGAGGTGCGCGATAATATTGTCGACACCAGTGGTGATGACGGCGTCGCCGTCGTGTCATACATCAAAGACGGCGGCTACACCCATCACATAGCGGTGACTCATAATTCAATAACTAGCCCTAAAGCACGCGGAATATCGGTGGTTGGTGGAACTAACGTCACAATTGATAACAATTCAATAACCCATACGCGTGCTGCCGGAATGTATATTGCGAGTGAGGACAGCTATCAGACATACGCTGCTAAAGATGTCACGGCAACGAACAATACCATTGATCAATCCAACTACGAGACCACAATTGAACACGCAGGCATATTCATATCTGGTCGAGATGGGACTGCGAACCTGGATACGGGAGCGATAGTAAATTTTATCAATGAACGAATACGTTTTGATCATAACACGATAAAAAACACGCTGGCTAAAAATTGGCATATCGCGTTGCTTCGCCCTTTCAGTAATCATATCTCGATTCTCAATACCACAATAATCGGAGATGCAGCAAAGACCCCCATGCTTATCGATGTACCAGCCGCACAATATAACACGCAAGGGAATACGTTCAATGGAGTACAACTGCCAAGTCACCTCGGAGATCCTTCTTTTTAACGTACCCGTGCAAAAATATGCTTAATTATTGCCGCCAGCATCCAAAATGGCTCCTGACCAGGGGGTTCACACTTAAATTCCCCTTGATATTCCCCACAGGTTGTCTTAAAATAACGTTTACGCATGAAGAGAACCGTTGCCTAAGGCACGATTGGAAGCATCCCACCGACCTGCTATCCTAACAGCCGACCAACAATTTGAACAAAGCTAATTGAGGAAGGTTGTTTTTTTTTGTGCGAAAAGATGGATTGGGCCTGAAGTTTACCTGGCTGAACGCTTCATTTGCAATGAAGAGGTAGGCGGTTCGACTCCGCCCAGGTCCACAAAGAGTTGTCACTAGCGAGCTGTCAATAATAGGAACATTATTGATGGCTCAGTACTGATAACCACATGTAGATTGGCACATTAACAATCCGGCGGTCTTTAAATAACAAAGCGTGTAAGGTAGCCGTAATAAAGCTATTTTCTAAAAGCAGCAAATTTTGTTTTATATATGATCTCTTTCAGACCCGCGTTTTAATAGGCGGTGGGTCGACTATTGAAAGAGATGGAAGAATTAATGCCATTGGTGGATGCCTTGGCAGTTTGAGCCGATGAAGGACGCGTGCACGAGCGCGATAACAACGATGAGCCCTCCAGCAGACATTATCAATCGTTGGTTTCCGAATGGAGCAATCCCCTATGTAGCAATACGTAGGACCTTGTCGCAAGGCAATGGGGGGAACCCGGGGAACTGAAACATCTAAGTACCCGGAGGAGAAGAAATCATAAGAGAGTCCGTAAGTAGCGGCGAGCGAAACCGGATGAGTCTAAACCAGGTCGCAAGATCTGGGGTTGCGGGACCACAGTAGCGATGTATTATCAGGTAGAAGAATGTTCTGGAAAGGACAGCCATAGCGAGTGATAGCCTCGTATTCGAAATCAGGTAGTACCGCGGTGGGTTTCCCAAGTACCACGAGGCACGGCAAACCTTGTGGGAAGCAGGGTCGGTCACGATCCAAGACTAAATACTCAAACTGACCGATAGTGAACTAGTACCGTGAGGGAAAGGTGAAAAGCACCCCGGAAGGGGAGTGAAANNAACAGACAAAGTGCGGAGCAATCCGTATACTGTCGTGCCTATTGAAGAATGAGTCAGCGAGTTGTCGTATATTTCGATAGTTTAAGCACGAAAATCGTGCGGAGGCACAGCGAAAGCGAGTCTGAATAGGGCGCCATGAAATGTACGACTGACCCGAAACTAGGTGAGCTAATCATGAGCAGGGTGAAGCATCGCGAAAGCGAAGTGGAGGCCCGCACCCGTTGTTGGTGAAATAACATGGGATGACTTGTGATTAGGGGTAATATGCCTATCGAACCTAGAGATAGCTGGTTCTCCCCGAAATATATTTAGGTATAGCCTCATTGATTTAAATCCAGGGGTAGAGCTACTGGATGAGTCCGGGCGGAGCAATCCGTTCGTACCCAACCAAACTCCGAATACTGGATGTACACAATGGGAGTCAGTCCCGCCCGGATAAGCGGGTGCGGTCAAAAGGGAAACATCCCAGACTCCCAACTAAGGTTCCTAAATGATCGTTAAGTGGTTAAGGCCGTTCATTCTCCAACACAGCAGGAAAGTTGGCTCAGAAGCAGCCATCTTTTAAAGAGTGCGTAACAGCTCACCTGAATAGTTTCGCTTCGGCGAGATGGAGGATGGGCGCCAAAAATGAACGGAGCTAAACGATCTACCGACGTTGGAGATTTAATTTATTTTAAGTGGTAGGGGAGCGTTGCATGCGTAGCGAAGGCAGACTGTAAGGTCTGTTGGAATGCATGCAAGTGAGAATGCTGACATGAGTAGTGTATCTGTATGTGTGAATCATACATGCCGAAAATCCAAGGTTTCCTCAGCAACGTCAATCGTCTGAGGGTTAGTCGGATCTAAGGCTATTTCCAATCGGATCTAGCCGATGTACAAGCTGTTAATATTCAGCTACCACGTGTAGTACGTTACGACGTTATTGGTGACGAGATTGGCTAATCGGAGCTTCCTATATGGGAGTCTAATCTGCAAGGTAATCGAGCAGTTAATGCTACTGATCAGCAATGATTGGGAGTCCGACGACGTCCGTCTCCGGGAAAAACCGATGTACGAAGTACTATGTGTGTCCGTACCGATAACCGACACTGGTGGATTGGTCGAGTAGACCAAGGTAAACGGGTAATGGTAGTTCAAGGAACTCGGCAAAAAAGCTGAGCGTAAGTTTTCGAGAAGCTCTGGCCAAATTTATTTGGCTTTCAACTAATGTTTATCAACCGACTGTTTAGCAAAAACACAGGTTCCTGCTAATCTCAATAAGAGACGTATAGGAGCTGAAACCTGTCCAGTACTGGTAAGTCAACTGCTGTGGCTGAATCTTGAAGCAATTTAAGCACAGGTCGCGGTATAAGCTCCAGTGAACGACAGCTCTAACCCTGAGAGTTCTAAGGTAGCGTAGCCCCTTGCCGGGTAAGTTCCGGCCCGCATGAAAGGTTTAACGAGTTGATAACTGTCTTGAACTGCTGCCCGACGAAATTGAAATGGCTGTGAAGATGCGGCCTACCTGCACCCGGACAAAAAGACCCCAGAAGCTTTACTGAAGCTTGTCATTGATAATGAGTTTTAAACTGTTGAGAATAGGAGGGAGCCTTCGGGCATCAGTGAAATACCTCTCTTTTAATCCTCAGAGTCTTATTCGGAGCAATCCGGAGATAGTGATAGGTGGTCAGTTTAACTGGGGCGGTTTCCTCCAAAATAGTAACGGAGGTGTACAAAGGTTGGCTTAGTGCGGATGGAAATCGCACTGTACCTGTAAACGGAAAAGCCAGCTTGACTGTGAGGATGACTATCCAAGCAGGTGCGAAAGCAGGTGTTAGTGATCCTCGAATCCGCAGTGATTGCGGATCGGGCTTAACGGATATAAGCTACTCTGGGGATAACAGGCTAGTCGCGCCCGAGCGTTCACAGCGACGGCGCGGTTCGGCACCTCGATGTCGGCTCATCACATCCTGGGGGTGTAGTAGCTCCCAAGGGTTGGGCTGTTCGCCCATTAAAGTGGTACGCGAGCTGGGTTCAGAACGTCGTGAGACAGTTCGGTCTCTATCCGGTGCAGGCGCTTTGATTTTTGAGAGGGTACTCTTCTAGTACGAGAGGACCGAAGATGTGGGGATCCCTGGTGTACCAATTGTTTCGAAAGAGCATCGTTGGGTAGCTAGATCCCTATTTGATAAGCACTGAATGCATCTCAAGTGCGAAGCTTACCTCAAGATAAGAAATCTTAGCTTACCAGAAGATTACTGGTTATATAGGCGCTAGGTGTAAGATCTGTAAGGGTTTTAGCCGAGGCGTACTAAGTAGCGTCTTCCATCTCTTTAAGTAGTCGACGTCAGTCTTTGACTGATTGTAGGCCTTGAAGAAGGAATACGAAAGAAAATTTCATGCAGAACACGTTTTTAAAGACCGCCGGATTGCGAATGTGCCATTTTTTATGGCCAAAAAACTCATTTCGTCGAATAATTAGTCTGCTATACTGCACCCATGAGCAT
>JACOTV010000022.1 GCA_016178125.1 Candidatus Microgenomates bacterium
CCTTGCGAAGGACCAGTCATACGCAGCTTCGGCCACGGGGACTATACAGTCGTTCTCGTTTTCGCGCTCGGCGGCTATTCAGATTCTTGCAGAAACCGGCATAGTAGGATTATTCGCCTTCCTTATTATTTTCTTCCGCGGCATGTACGAAGCCCAGGCCCTTCCCCGCGATGTAAAGATTGCGGCGTTTAGTTTATTTTTCTATCTTTTGGCCGCGTTCATCGCATTTCCACCCTCTATTGTGCTGCTTTTCTTGTTGGCTATCACGCTCGGGTTATTGCACCACGACATAATCGCCCATTCATATCGCCACGCAGAAAAGCCATTTGTGAAAACCATCAAAATCCCGGTCATTCTATCTTCCATGGCTGCTGTGGTGATATTCTGCGCACTTTCTGCGGGCATGTATCAAATGGTGATGTATTACCGTGCCGATTTGGCCTATCGCCACTCCGCACAAGCCATAGGAAATCGTTCACTCAGTGAAACGTATAGTGATCAATACAACGCCATCACCCTGAACCCGTACCAAGAGAAGTACCACATTAGTTTTTCGCAAACCAATCTCTATATAGCCAACCAGATAGCGATAAACACCAAAAAATCCGGATCCAAGCTAAGCAGCCGCGACCAAGCAACCGTCACAAACGCCATAAAGACCGCGATCGAAGAAAGCCGAGCCGCAACAGTCCTTAACCCACAAAAAGCATCAAACTGGGAAAACCGAGGACGCATTTATAAAAGCCTCCTTACTGTCGCCGAAAAGTCGGATATCTTTGCAATCGGCGCGTATGAGCGTGCCGGTCTCCTTGACCCGTTTAACCCGGTATATAAAAATGACCTTGGCGAAGTCTACTATTTAACGGGTCAATACAAACAGGCGGCAACACGATTTATCGAAGCTTTACATATAAAGCCAGACTATTCCAATGCGTCATATAACCTCGCCTGGAGCTACTACCAGCTGGGAGATAAACAGAAGGCTATTGCCCAAATGGAAACGCTTTCTCAGTCACTTCGGACAGAACGCGATTCTGACGCGTATAAAAAGGCTATTTCTGACCTCGAGCGGCTTAAAAAATAACCCGTTTTGAGCGTAAATTGGGCCTCGTTATATGTTAAAATGAGCTGATCCATGCAAGAACTTAATGCATTTCTCCGTTTTTGCCGTCGATACCTACGTTCCCGCACGCTAAGCTTTGGGCGTCGTTTCGAGCGCGTCAAAGATTTCTTGGTTGCGATACTCGTTGTTAAACGCGGAAAATACTCGTCTTCGTTTCTTAACACCTCGTTTTTCTTGTTGGTTATTACGGCCATGGTGGGCGGTCCTATTATCGCCGAGAACAACCCGTTCATAAACGAACTCAACCAGCGAAACAGCACGTCCCAATCTGTTCTTAGCTATAACCCATACGAAAATTCACTCGGCACCATTATTTCGGCAAAGCCGCGCGATAAGGTAGTTGAATATGAAGTACGTGGCGGTGATACCGTAGGCACAATCGCCAAGAAGTTCGATGTCTCAGAAGACACTATCCGCTGGGCAAACGACCTCAAAAACGACACTATAAAACCAGGACAAAAGCTCAATGTTCCACCAGGCACCGGTATTGTATATAAAGTAAGCACCGGAGAAAATATTTACTCAATAGCTAAAAAATACAACGTTGACGCTCAGAAATTTTATGGAGGCCCCATTATTGCCGGCACCAAGGGGAATTCAAATTTCATTTGGCCAACCAACGGGCTCATAACTCAGTACCCGATTTGGTACCATATGGCGCTTGATATCGCCAATAATGCCCTCCCACCGGTCTTGGCATCAGACACCGGAACGGTCATATTTGCCGGCTGCATAAGCACCGGTTATGGTTGCCATGTGATCATCAATCACGGAAACGGATATCAAACACTCTACGGACATCTTTCTCAGATACTGGTTTCCCCGGGTCAAGCCGTATCGCAAGGAAAACAGATTGGGTTCATGGGATCAACCGGAAGAAGCACGGGGCCGCACCTTCACTTCGAAATCCGCTCAGGCGGAACGCAGCTAAATCCACTCGGATTCTTGAAGCAATAGGTATTATTAGTGCATTTCGTTCACAATGCGCTCGATTGCGACCTCAAACGCGGCCTCTTTAAGCGGGATGTTGCGTTTGACTGACTGATTCCAAATCCGCTCAAACGCTGCAGTCATGATCTCGTGTAGTTTGTCGTTTACTTCTTGTTCGCTCCAGCGTTCGTTCTTGGTGCCCTGAAGCCACTCCAAATATGACACCACAACACCCCCCGCATTGGCTAAAACATCGGGGATTATAATTACCCCTTGGGAAATAAGGTATTCATATGCATCTTCGGTAATGGGACCATTGGCCATCTCAACGATGATTTTGGCACGAATATCTTTCATATTCTCTATGTTGATCACGTTCTCGAGGGCTGCGGGTACTAATACATCGACCGGCAAAGTGAGTAGCTCATCGTTCATGAGGGTTTTTCCGCCGTCGATCCTACAGGCTCCGCTTTCACAAAAACATTCCCCCAAGGCTCCCTTTTCGGTTTTACACTGTAAGGTTGCTACAACATCAAGTTCGGCCTGATCCTTCAACATAATGCCTGTTTTACTGTCTGAAACCGCAACTACTTTATAGCCTTGCTCACTGGCTAATTTTGAGAAGTAATACCCTACATTCCCAAAGCCCTGAACGGCGATCGTGAGGCTCTCCTTGGAACGACCAAGCTTGGCAAGAAGCGCGACCAACGCAATTACTCCACCTCGACCGGTGGCTTCGGTGCGGCCCAAACTCCCACCCAAATGCACTGGTTTTCCCGTAAACGCCGCCGCCCACTCTGAGAGCTGTTTATGGCTTGGATTAGGTGTTTCGGTCTCGGACTTCATATGCTGCACATATTCGTCGGTCATCCATGCCATGATTTCGGGTGTGGTATTTACATCGGGGGCCGGAATATCGGTGTCTTCGCCAATGTGCATAAACAACTTGTCGACATAGGCCCGTGAAAGATGCTCCAGTTCAAGCCGTGAAAGTTTGCGTGGGTCGACCACAACGCCCCCTTTACCGCCTCCTAAGGGAATACCTGCCACCGAAGTTTTGATGCTCATGAGGGTTGCCAATGCTTGTACTTCTTCTTGAGAAACCTGAGGATGGAATCTGATTCCGCCTTTATACGGTCCCAACACGTTGTTGTGTTGCACCCGATATCCGCGAAATATTTCGGTGCGACCGTCGTCCATAATCACGGGGATATCGACGGTGTGTATGTGATTGGGGTTTAGAAGCTTTGAAATAACCTCGTCAGACACATTAAGACGTTTTGAGGTCTTAAGAATCAGGGTTTGCGCTGTTTCCAGCATTTGTTGGCCTTGGGACTGCATAGGAATAATTGAGCACGAAACTATTAGTATATATTAAGAGCGAACGAGGCTCTTGACAAAAATATGACAATTAGTGGTTAGGCTTCTAACCAGCGCTCTGCGTCGAGGGCTGCTGAGACTCCCAGGCCGGCGGCTGTGGCGGCCTGACGATACACATGATCTACACAGTCACCGGCGGCAAAGACTCCTTCAACAGAAGTCGCCGTGCCGTAGTAACAATGATCTTTTGTCGGTTTAAACGCACCAGAAGGCTCTTTACCTAACATTATTCGTTCGGCGAGCATGGCATTTGTAAGTATGTACCCCGCCTCGTCGAGCTTGATTGCGTTTTTAAATAGCTCGGTGTCGGGCTTATGGCCAATAGCAACAAACACGCCGTCGAGTTTGATATCACGGCTTTCATGAGTTTTTATGTTTTGAGCCTTAATACCCTCTACTTTATTCTCGCCAACCACTTCGGTAATCTGAGTATCGAGAATAACCTCGATATTTTTGTGGGATTTTACCCGCTCACCCATGATTTTTGAGGCTCGGAATTCACTACGACGATGAATCAAGTATACCTTTGAAGCAAACTTCGTGAGGGTAAGTGCCTCTTCCATGGCCGTGTCCCCGCCGCCTACCACAGCTACATCTTTTCCTTTAAAAAAGAATCCGTCACATGTGGCACATGCCGAAACCCCCTTGCCACGAAGGCGCGTCTCACTTTCGAGACCCAACCAAAGCGCTTTTGCACCCGTTGCGATAATTACTGCATCTGTAGTGATGGTTTTATCGAGATAGCCTAGTGTAAAAGGCTTCTTAGAGAAATCTATCGATGTAATATTTTGATCAATAATCCGTACATTAAGGCCTTTTACTTGTTTCCGCATGGTTTCGATGAGCTCGGGACCCATGATGGTGGGGAAGCCGGGGAAGTTTTCGACTTCGGTCGTGAGCATGAGTTGACCACCATACGGTGATCCTCCGATAACCAGGGGGTTGAGGCCGGCGCGGGCCGTGTAAATGGCGGCGGCCAAGCCGGCCGGACCGCTTCCAATAATAGTTACTTTTTCGTTTTCCATGGAGTGTTTTATTAAACTACATCGCGAGTACGCGGTCAACTACTTTTTCGATTCGCTTCTTTTCGCTTTCTTCCATATTCTTGCACATGTCGGCAACGACCAACTCCTTCGACAATCCGTCGATGGCATTTTTAACCGCCGATATTTGCTGGAGGATATCGCTACATTCACGTTGGCTGTCCATCATACGTTGAATGCCCTTAAGCTGCCCTACAATCCGATTTATGCGTTGGTTATTCATAGCTTGATAGATACTGAGTACTAGTACCCAGTATAGAGTATTTATTTCCCGCATGTCAAGATGTGGATAACAAATGCATATAATTACTTATCCACAAGTATTTTCAAAACGTGGATAGAGCGGTGTACAAGAAATCGATAAGATGCGCGTTGCCTTGCACACTCTGGGGGTCCTGTCGCTCGTCTTTCCCAATTGTTGCTCCCCGAGATAGCCCGGGCCCCTCAATCGGGACCCCTGACTCGCGCCACCCCTATTCCCCTTGGGCAACGCGCGACGTACGCACGAAGATCAATATTAGAGGCTATATACTCAAAAACTGACACAGTGAGTGTCAGTTTGAGGCTGAAAGAGAACAGTATGACTTAGAGTTTATGCCGCGTTTAGCGAGCCTAAGAACTCTTCGTTATTCTTGGTCTTTCCCAGCTTGTCGATCATCGACATCAGACGCTCTTCGGGATTGAGAAGCCCGAGCATGCGGTGAAGCGTGGTGATCTTTTTCATGATCTTCTCATCAAAGAGAAGTTCTTCATGGCGGGTTCCCGACTTTTCGATGTCGATTGCCGGATAAACGCGGCGTTCGGCAAACTTACGGTCGAGATGAACTTCCATATTACCCGTGCCTTTGAATTCCTCATAGATAAGATTATCCATGCGAGACTCGGTGTCGACGAGCGTGGTACCGATAATCGTAAGGCTGCCGCCTTCTTCACAGTTACGTGCGGCCCCAAGGAACTTTTTGGCTGGGAACAAGGCAGACGGATCAAACCCGCCAGACATGCTGCGTCCGGTACCCACAACCGACAGGTTGAAAGCACGAGCGAGGCGAGTGATCGAATCTAACAAGATTACGACATCGTTCCCCATCTCGACCAATCGCTTGGCGCGCTCAAGAGCAAGGTTTGCAACCTTGACCTGCTGGCGAGGCGATTCATCGAAATTCGAGGCTGCGACTTCGCCACCGATGAAC
>JACOTV010000023.1 GCA_016178125.1 Candidatus Microgenomates bacterium
TTACGATTGCCGTCCCGGTTATCGTCCCCAATACTACCCAGAGTATTACCGACCTTACTACCGGAACAAAGCGCAATCGTGACGAAAGCGATATATTAGGTGTTCTTGAAGCTTCGTTTGACCTGAGCAAACTATATACCGATGTCACCAACCTCGGAGGACAAAATAACGGGGCCGTATACCTCGTAGATCGTATCGGGACGGTAATCGCACGCAAAGCTGGCGACAAAGTTCCGATAGGGGCGGATTTTTCAAATCTGCAACCTATTGCGATGCATAAACAAGCGCTCTCTACTCCTGGCGAGCAAACGGGTCAACTCGACACCAACTTTACCCAATACGAAGACCAATATAAAGTTCCGGTCATGGGATCTTTGGCGATCGTTGATGTAACGGGGTGGTCGGTACTCATACAACAGCCTGTTAACGCGGCTCTTGCAGGGCTCAATCAGATTATTCAGTTTGCACTACTTATTTTCATCGTAGGCCTTTTTGTTACCTTCCCGATAGCGTATGTGCTTAGCCGGAGACTTACGTCACCTCTTGCTGAACTGGTCAAGGGAACCGAAATCATCGGTCAGGGAAATTTTGATTATCAAACGCCAATTAAATCTCACGATGAGATTGCCGATCTGGCAGCAGCATTTTATCGCATGGCGCAAGAGCTGAAGCACTCAATTCAGTCACTTCAAAAAGAACGTAACATTTTAGAAGAAGAGCGCAACAAACTATCCGTTATCATCGCCGGTATTCAGGACGCCGTCATCGCCGTAGATTTGACTCGACACGTTACCTTGATCAATCGTGCTGCCGAGGATTTACTTGGCGTTAAGGGAGTCGATGTGTACGGGAAGCCTATTGATGAACTCCTCAATCTGCAAAACGGAACTGATCAAATCGATGTTACCGAGTATTGTCCGATAAATCCCGAAGAGCGTGATGGCGTTATATTTGCAAAAGATAATCTGAAGCTCACCAAAAGCAATGCATCAGAGCTGTATACCAACGTAGTCACGGGCAAAATCAAAGGCGGAGCTGCAACGAATCTGGGATGCATCATTACCTTACACAACGTATCTAAAGAAATGCAGCTTGAGGAGATGAAACTCGACTTTGTATCAATGGCCGCTCACGAGCTTCGCACGCCACTTACCGCAATCAGTGGATACTTGTCGGTTTTCATGATGGAGAACAAGGATAAATTCGATGACGAACAAAGGAGCTTTCTCAATCGAATTGGGATATCAACACAACGCCTTATATCACTGGTAGAAAATCTGTTGAATGTCACCAAAATTGAACGACATGGAATGAATCTTGCGCGCAAACCTATCGACTGGGTGCCTCACGTTAAGGAGCTGCTCTATGATTTCCAGAATTTGGCAAGCGAGCAGAAAGTAGAGCTCCATTTTGATGAGCCAACCGAACCAATTCCCCAAATTACTATCGATCCACTCAAAATCGACGAGGTACTTTCTAATTTGGTAAATAACGCAATCAACTACTCAAAGGCCAACGGTCATGTGACTGTTATAGTTGAACACAAAGGAAACGAAGTAATAACGAGTGTAAAAGACGACGGGCCCGGCATCCCCGAAACCGCACTACCCCACTTATTCACTAAATTCTTCCGTGTTTCGGGGAAACTGGAGCAAGGATCAAAGGGCACGGGGCTCGGACTATACATCTCAAAAGCGATAATCGAAATGCACAACGGACGCATATGGGTTGAGTCACAGTATGGGCAGGGATCAACATTCAGCTTTGCGTTACCTATTGATACCGCTTAATAATTAACTATAATGACTCATATGGCAAATCAAATTCTTCTGGTCGAGGACGACATATTTATTCTTGAATTGTATCAACGAGAATTGGTCAAATCCGGATTCGAAGTACAAACATGCAGCGATGGGAATACCGCACTCAAACTGGTCGAAGAAAAGGACTATGATCTCGTCATGCTCGATATCATGATTCCCGAAAAAGATGGTATCGCCGTGCTTACCTCGATCAAACAAAATCCCAAAAAGAAAGACACGAAAGTTCTGATGCTTACCAATCTCGGACAAGAAGACATCATCAAAAAGACCCACGACTTGGGCGCCGCTGGATACCTCATAAAGGCTGACTATAACCCATATCAGGTTATCGAAGAGGTCAAAAAATATATCGCCAAGCCATGACCTTTCGGCGTGGACTCTTAATTGGCCGCTTTCAACCCCTTCATTTTGGCCATATTCACCTGTTTCATGAAGCGCTTAAGAAGATCGAAACACTCACTGTTGGTGTGGGAAGTTCGCAAGACTACCAAGTTCATATAGACGAAAATCCGTTTCCTTTTTCACTCAGAAAACAGATGCTTGAATCAATGATCGAGCATGAGCATCTGGCCGCGAGAATCGACAAGATACTCCCGCTTACCGATGACCCTGACGATGATACCTGGCGCGTAGCAGTACTTAAACAAACCGGTCCCATAGATGTCGTTGTGAGTAACAATGATTGGGTCAATGGTATATTCACGCGCGTCGGCATCCCTTCTCTCTCGGTCCCGCTCTACCGTCGTGATTTATACGAAGGCAAAAAAATACGCGAAATTCTTAAAGATTCGCAACAATATCATGATTACCTTCCGGAGTACGTATGGCAGCTTATTAAATAACCCTTACGAAAGGCTCCCTTCACGGATACTGCGCAGGTCTTCTTCGAGAAAAAAATTAAGGAAACTCAGGAGCTCTTTCTCTTTTTGTTTTAGTCGCAAATCGATACCGCGGGCTTTTGCTCGTGTACGCGGCTCGATCTCGAAGAATGATTTATCTTCATAGCTATTTAATAGCCGCGGATGAATGTACGCTTTTTTCGCCATGGCCGGCGTATTGCCAAGGGTATCGGCGACGGTTTCGACGGCCTCTTTAATATCCTCTCTCGTTTCTTTGTTGCTTGCGGGAAGTTCTTGCTTTTGAAGCATGTGAAACGCCTCAAGGGTGCCCATCCAGGTACGAAAATCCTTGGCAGATATTCGGTATCCAGTTACGCGACGCAAATACTCGTTGACGTCTTCCGGGTGTACCGGACGCGCAGTCCCATCTTTTGCGATGTACTGGAATAGCCTTGTTCCCGCTATTCCCGTCAGCTCATTGATAAATCCCGCCGTAACTTTGTCTTGTATATCACGGCTGTGTTTTTTGTTTGATTTGCCGACAAAATCAAACGTTACTCGCATCCCTCGCACTTTAACGTGCCGCTTCTCAAAAGTAGAGAGCCCGTACGTATTATTTGTTTCTGCATACAATTCATTTCCAATGCGAATGGGTCGTTTCATCATGATATGTAGTATGAGAGCGACCGTTTTTTTCTTACTAAAAGCGGGGGCCGACAAGTGGGCAGCAACGCGACTTCGCACGCGGGGAAGAGACACAGACAAAAGAAGTACGCGGTAGAAATTCACGAGTTCCCGTGTCTGCTTCCATTTTGGGTGATACATGTACTGTTTTCGGCCTCGATCATCGATGCCCGTGACACGTAAATGACCCGACTTATCTTTATTAATCCACACTTCTTTCCACGCAGGAGGAATGGCTAGCGACTGGCAATAATCAGCATGCTCTTCGTCTATAAGGACATCCTCGCCTCGTTCCACATACACAAATTTTTCCCCTTTTTTCAGCCGCTTCCACCCCGGTACGGTATCGCTCAAGTATTTCAATCCGGCGAGTTCAGCACAATATTCGTTGTCAAAATATATGCGCTCAAGTCCTTCGAGCCGGGTGACAATTCTCATAGACACATTCTACTCCACCCACTCTGTCACTATTTGGTACTTGCACCCTACTCATTCCAGTGGTATCGTGTTTACTATGATCCAATCAGGCGTAGGAATCTCAACCAATACCGATGCACCGCGTGATGCGGGACTTGAAGCTGCTAAGTTAGCTGCCGAAAAAGCGGGTGGTAAGCCCGATGTGTTTATCGTGCTTTCTTCGATTGCGATGCGTCATCCTGAAGTGTTAAGCGGCATAGAAGAAGCGTACCCAGGCGTACCGATGGTTGGATGTAGCACTTCTGGCGAAATCACCAGCGACGGTCCAAGTAAAGAATCCGTCGTAGCCATGGCTCTTCGATCTGACCAGATGCAGTTTACCGTGGGTATTGGGCAACCGGTTAAGGGAAACGAACGCGAAGCAGGGCGCGCGTTAGCTAACGACATAAAAAGTCGCGCGCCTCTAGAAGTGACTTCGATGATTATCTTTTCAGATGTGCTCGGCGCAAATGGAACCGAAATTTCACGCGGGGTGCTTGATGTGTTTGGTGAAAACTTCCTCATGGTGGGTGGAGCCGCGGGCGATGATCTGAATTTTAAAGATACCCATGAATATTACAATGGAAAAGTACTCTCGGGGCACACGGTTGGCGTAGGCCTTAGTGGTAAATATAAAAAAGCATTCGGGGCAAAGCACGGATGGGAATCTGTTGGAGCAACAAAGAAGGTTACCAAAGCCACAGGGACCACCGTTTATGAAATCGATGGCAAACCCGCCTTTGAAACGTACAAAGAATATTTAGGCGATAAAGCTGATGATATTAAGAAGGGCATTCTTAATCAAATAGCCCTCACCTACCCCCTCGGCATGCGCGTCGATAAGATCGACGGATATATGATCCGTGTTCCCCTTGTCTTCAACGACGACGGTTCAATAGTGTTTGGTGCAGAAGTAATCGTAGGGAGCACCGTTAACATTATGATCGGTACCCAAGAGAAGTCTATAGAAGCCGCAGTCGATGTTGCAAAAAACGTTGCCGCAGAGTTTAAAGATGGCGCACCCAAAGCGCTCTTTATTTCTGACTGTATTGCGCGCAAAAAACTGTATGGTCCCAATGTCGCAAAAGAAATAACCGAGGTCACCAATATAATTGGTCCCCAGGTACCTCTTGTAGGCTTTTATTCATACGGTCAGCACGCGCCAGTATATGGCGTTAAGGGCAATATCGATGCGTGTGACCCGGGCTTTTATGAAGAGTCTATCGTGATCTTTGCGATTGGAGAATAATGCGCTATGAATCCACCTCCCGCTGATCCACCAAATGCCGATGAAGAAAAGGCACGCCTAGATCGTGTAACAAAAATTCTTATCGGACGCGATATTGAGCTCCAGAAGGCCTACGACAGTCTCGAACAGGCGTACAATCAAGTTGAGCACGAAAAGCGAGATCTAACCCTCGAGCGCAACAAGTTTTCAATAGTGCTTTCTGGGATAACCGATGCAATTATTGCCGTCGATCATGACAAAAATATCGCGACCTTTAACCAAGTTGCCGAGACATTGACCGGGCGTACCCAAGAAGAAGTGATCGGCAAACAATTTCATGATGTTATTACCCTAACAGATGGTGATGTAGTCCTCAACTCAGCATTGTTTTCTCAACAAGCCACCACGGGAAAAGGTATCGTGATGCAAAAGAAATCAGTGAAAATAACTGCGCCTGGTAAAACACCCGTATATGCCGATGTCCTCGTGAACCAACTCGATGGACGCCCTGGTTCAAGTGTCGGATACATAGTGACCCTCCATGATGTTTCTGAACAAAAACAACTCGAGGAAATGAAACTCGACTTCGTTTCGATGGCGGCGCATGAACTGCGTACGCCGCTTACAGCAATCAGCGGATACCTCGCCGTTTTCATAGAAGAAAACAAAGCAACCTTTAATGCCGACCAACTAAGTATTTTAAACCGAGTTACCATTTCTACTAAAAGACTCCACTCGCTTGTCGAAAACTTATTGAATGTTTCAAAAATCGAGCGCGGAGCACTTACTTTGAAAACTGAGAAGGTAAACTGGATTGAAAATCTCAAACAGACAGTTGAAGAGTTTATGATTTTTGCAAAAGAGCAGCAAGTCACCCTCGAATTCGTCGAGCCAACGGTGTCTATCCCACCCGTAAATGTCGATGTTATACGTATAAATGAAGTGCTCTCTAATCTCATTTCTAATGCTATAACGTATACAAAAACCGGTGATACTGTTCAAATTTCTGTCGAATACAAAGATGGTCAAGTAACGACGCATATTTTGGATCATGGCCCGGGTATTCCCGCGATTGCCATCCCGCATTTGTTTACCAAATTTTTCCGCGTTTCGGGGAAACTTGAGCAGGGTTCCAAGGGCACCGGGCTCGGATTGTTTATTTCCAAAGCAATTATTCAGATGCACAAAGGAACTATTTGGGTGGATTCAGAGGAAGGGAAAGGGTCGATATTCTCATTCTCCATTCCTATCGCTTGATGGGGCCGTTTTGAGCACAAGTGTCAGCTTCAGATAGCCTTGCCAGGTTTGCGCTTTTACCCCCAAAATGGTATAATGGTAGCTTACTGATGAAGCATATATTCACCAGGGTTTTTGTTCTTCTTTTGCTTGCAAGTTCACTATTTTTGCTTGCCCCCTATTCTCAGGCGCAAGACGTGGACATATCTATTTCTGCGCAGTCTAAGGGACTTAGCTTGGAGTTTCCCCTTGCGACAGTAAGTGGCGATTACACCGACAGCAATTTACTTACGACAATTAAATTTGCAGGTAGCGCGTCCCTTCATATTTCTGAAAAAACAGGGCTCACCTCCGACACCGTCACCGAATCAGTTATAACAACCACGACCCCTTCACCAGTTATTTCGCCGCGTGAACCACTGATCACGGCAACACAAAGCGCCGTAGTCATACAAGAGCCCGTCGCAAAACTTATTTTCGACAGCCTTCCCACCCCAACCCCAACCGCAACCCCGCGACCCACCCTAGCACCAACGCGTGTGCCCTCGCCCACAATCGTGCCCTCGGCCCCACAACCCACCGCGTCTTCGTCGATACAACTTTCTAGCGGCGGCCTCAATGCTGACAAATTATTTGATATGTCAAACGCACACCGCCAATCAATTGGGCTTCCCGCATTTCAAAAAGATGATCGCTCGTGCCAGCTTGCTGCTTCGAGGGCTCCCGAAATTAACGGAGAAGTTGCCTCAGGAACCATGCATAGTGGCTTGCGCGCACGCAATCTTCCCTACTGGAACAGTGAGAACATCATAACCATGGGATCCGAAGAAGGAGCCTTTAATTGGTGGATTCATGACCAAATACACAAGGAAGCAATCGAAGGAAACTACACATACAGCTGTGTCGCCTGCTCAGGGAATGCATGCGCCCAAGAATTCACCAACTTTCAAGCTAAATAAGTAGTCTGTTATCTATCATCCATGGATTTTCCATGGGGAGGTCTTAGCCGCGTTATTTCGGCTTCCAGTTCACGGATTCTTTCGCTATTTCCCTCAAGTAGTTTCGTCTGATTTTGCAAATGCTCTATCAGCTCTTTCTGTTGAGTTATATCGTGAGCCGTGGCATACAGCAGCCCACCCTTACTGGGGCTGGAACTCCAACTTAACCATTTGAACGACCCATCTTTACATAAATATCGATTCTCAAAGTGAACCGCAGCAATCCCATGCGCCAACTTTGCGATTTCCTCCATCGTAGACGCTTTATCATACGGATGGACATAATCCAAAAACGGCTTTGTGACAAGCTCCTCTCGGGTCCAGCCCAGGGTATTTTCAAAGGCAGGGTTAACAATCTTAAAGTAACCGTCTACCGATGCAACACATAAAAGATCTAGGGAGAGATTGAACAGTTCTTTATATACTTCGTTTGAGTCGTTAAACGGTGCATCCATACGTCTACTATACCAAAATAGTCAGAATCCCCTTGGCATTATAACTTCTCAAAGTTATTAGCAGCATGTTAAGTATCATTCGAGCATATATCCGCCGGCCGGGGCTTCGCTTGTCTCGGCGGCGTTGTAATACATCTTATAGATCTCTCTATCGGGGGCTTCTTTAAAATCATATTCGCTGTGATCTTCTTTGTAGTCTTTAATGTGAGTTTGAATTCCGTTATACAGAATTTGTGCAGCGATTTGTTTGTTGTCATTAAAGGTATAAAAGACCTTCCCACACACGGCGCACTTGTACGAATAATACATGGGCAATTACAACACCAGCTCTTGATGTAACGTGGGCATTTCGATATTCGAAATGCCTAATTCTTCTGAGATTTTTTGCTTGAGTGCTTTTCGTGGGTCGTCTTCTCCGTGGGTTAGAATTACTGTTTTGACGTTCTTAATATGCTTGAGCCACTTCTGCATGTCCCAGTATACGGCCCCCTGCCATCATGCCGCTTCCTGCAATAATAACTTTTGCTCCTTTTTGGTGATATATTCCCTGACTCTCGGATCGTTTGTCCACTATTTCGAGCCGCGAAAATTCGAACGGGTCCCCAACCGCCATGTCTTCGGTCAAATGTGCGTTGTAGAGTTCACGATGAGTCTTATATACATCTGTCGCCTTCTTGGCCATCGGACTATCCATATACACGGGTGTCGGACGCATTATTTTCCCTGATTTTTTTAGGTGCATGATCATGTGCAACAATTCTTGGGTGCGCTCGAGTGCGAATGCGGGAATAAGAAGTGTTCCCCCTGTTTTTTCGACTGCATTGATTTCAGATTGCAACGTTTCCATCGGATCAGATTCTGGATGAAGCCGGTCACCATATGTTGATTCCATAACCACCGCGTCGGCACTTTCAAGAAGTTCAGTTTCGCGAACGATATCTTCGGGGCTGTTTCCCAAGTCACCTGAAAAGATAATCTTTTTAACCGCTGAATCAGGATTGTTATCTTCAATCTCTACGCTTGCTGCGCCCAGTATGTGCCCAGCATCGCGGAATGTGATCGTAAAATCACCGACTTGAAATGGCGCACGGTACTGGACCGGTTTAAAATGCGAGAACGCCTGATACGCTTGGTCCTTGTCGAACAAAATAGGTTTATTGTCTTGAACCGCGATTTTCGCGGTATCAAGAAGCGAAAGTTCGGTAAGTTCACGAGTGGCATCGGTCATATAAATTGATTCGGTAAACCCCTTGGGTAGTATTATGGGAAGCCTTCCGCAGTGATCTAAATGTGCATGGGTTAAAACCATCCCGATTAATTTGCTGCAGTCGTATTCAAATGGCTCGTAATTGAGCTTGTCGATTTCGGGAAGCCCCTGGAACATACCCAAATCAATCATGATTGATTGGCCCGACCCTGAAGTGAGAACATACGAAGACCCGGTTACCGTACCCGCCGCTCCAAGGAATGTTATTTTCACGTTATTACTTTACACTATTTCCCGTTCCAATATGTACGAAAATAGTTACTATTTCGCCCATTTCGCCATACCGTCTACTACAATTAGATCATGAAAGAACGATCGTTAAAGCGCTTTGCATGGCTTTCTATTTCGGCGGCAGTCATAACCATACTTCTTAAGACGCTTGCCTATGTATTAACCGGATCAGTGGGGCTTCTTTCAGACGCAATCGAATCACTCGTAAATCTTGCTGCCGCTATTATGGCGCTTTCAATGATCACGCTCGCCGAAAAACCACCGGACAAGGAACACGCACATGGACATTCAAAAGCCGAATATTTTTCGAGCATTGTAGAAGGAGTACTTATTCTTATTGCAGCGCTTAGTATTGGCATAAGCGCCGTTGATCGCATCATCCATCCCCGACCCATAGATCACGCTTATTTGGGACTTGCCGTATCGGTACTTGCTGCGTTTCTTAATCTCTTTGTTGCACTCCGGCTTCTGAAAGTAGGCAAGGAACAACAATCAATAACACTTGAGGCAGATGGGCACCACTTAATGACCGATGTATGGACATCGGTTGGAGTAATAGGTGGCGTCATACTCGTCACCGTGACAGGTGTACAAATACTTGATCCCCTCATCGCAATCGCGGTTGCTGTAAATATTGTTTATACCGGGATTCAAATAATGAAACGCTCGGCACTTGGGCTTATGGATGCTTCCCTTCCCGATTCCGATATTAAGATCATCACCTCGGTTCTCGATAAGAATTGCAAAAAAGGAATAACCTACCACGGACTGCGAACCAGGCAGTCTGCTTATCGTAGTTTTATGTCTGTTCACATTCTTGTTCCAGGAAACTGGACGGTTAAGAGGGGACACGATCTTCTTGACGATATCGAAATCGAAATCCGTCGTGAATTACCGAGAATCAACGTCACTACTCATCTTGAACCAATCGAAGACCCCAAGTCACACGACGACGAGTCCCTCGACAGAAGTGTGTAGTGTAGAATAGATATATGAAATCAAAAATCACACCGTTTTTATGGTTTGAAAAAGATGCGGACGCAGCAATCGAATATTATACGTCGATTTTTAAAGATGCTAAAAAAGGCCCCATAAACCGCATGCCCGACGGTCAAGTAATAACCGGATCGTTCGAGCTTTTGGGACAAGAGTTCATGATACTCCAGGGTGGCCCCGCTTCGTTCAAATTTAACGAGTCAATTTCGTTTTTCGTATCGTGCAAGGATCAGGCCGAGGTAGATTACTACTGGGACAACCTCACCGCAGACGGTGGCGAAGAAAGCAGGTGTGGTTGGTTAAAAGATAAATATGGTCTCTCGTGGCAAATTGTCCCTGAGGCGCTCGGGACTTGTCTTGGTGACCCGGATCCCGAGAAGGCACAACGGGCGATGAAGGCCATGATGGGGATGAAAAAACTTATCGTTGCAGACCTCGAAAACGCCCGCGACGGTAAATAACCGTCTCACTTCTTCTATGTTTTTGTTATCTGATGATTACTGGAAAGTCAGCAAAACCAACCAAAAAGGAAACGGTATTATTGCAAAAAAGTCTATACCACAAGGGACCGTCATCGGTGATTATTTGGGAAGAGTCGTGAATATTGCTGAGTACGATTTAGACAGCGACAAATCAGGATTGTACCTCATGTATTACACAGATCAGGCGTGCATTTACCCCGATCGTACTAAACCGGGAATTCATCTTCTCAATCATTCGTGCGAACCAAACTGCTGGATATACACCTATCACGGTCATTCATTATTTTTTGCTATACGAGATATTGCACCCGGCGAGGAACTCACGATCATGTATTTGTTGAGCCCCCTAGACAACTCATGTAAAAACTGCCCCCATAATTGCCTCTGTGGTGCTACTCGGTGTACAAAAACCATGCATTTACCTAAGGATGTTTATTTACGCTGGCAAAAATTTCATGATGCTCAAATGAAGAAAACTACGATTGCGCCTTTTGTATTTGGTAAGAATCTTGAGCCACTTCAATCGTATCCTTTGACGATTCCCGTTGATCCTATTTACTCGGAGATTGTGCCATGATATTTATTGTCCAGTGAACACCGAATTTGTCGGTAAGCTGACCATAAATATCGCCCCAAAATTGCTTCGCAAGGGGAAGATCTATCTTACCGCCTTCTGCCAATCTGTCAAAATAGGTGGTCAGCAGTGCTTCATCGGATCCCATGATACTCATGTGTATATTGTCACCCATATGGACTGGATGGTCATCATTTCCATCAGACGCCATAAATGAAAGCTGTTCGTTTTTTAAATCTGCGTGTATTACCCGATCGTCATCTTTTGGGTCATGCGGGAACCCCGCGTCTTTATATGTTTGCATCGTAAGATCGCCACCTAAAACGGACTGATAAAATTCCATGGCATCTTTGGTTTGGCCCATGAAGTTCAGATACGGGATGAGTGTTGGTTTCATAAAACGTATTGTAACAAATCTGATCTATTATATTTCAGCTATCCTAAACGCTACGATTTGTTTCACTAAGTCATAGGGAATCGGTTTGTCGATAGCAAATCTAACGGTACTTTTTGATCCAATGTATGGAGAAATCTCTTTTCTAAACGCAGCGTCCCCCGACGGAACAGGATATATGGCAATGTGACGCGTCCATGCGGCAAAGCTAATTAGGAGCGTACCATAAAGATTAAACGAAGGAATTTGGTAGCTGATAAGTTCGATTGCTTCAGGAACTACTTCGTGTATTGTTTGACGTATTTTTTCAAGTTGTGGCCTGACATTTTTAGGGCTTGATGCTATATACGAATCGATCGATGCGGGTGGTTTTGGCGTAGCCATACCTCAACAGTATATCAAAGCGCCACTCTTGCCACGACAAGAATCTGTTTAGTATACTCTTTGTTGACTGAGGGGGGTCCCTCAATTGATATATGAAAACAATGACGTGCAAACAAATGGGCGGAGCGTGTGATCATGAATTCCGCGGTCAAACATTTGATCAAATAGCAGAAATGAGTAAACACCACGGCATGGAAATGTACCAAGAAGGCGACCCCGAGCATGTGAAAGCTATGGAACAAATGCAAAGCCTTATGAATGATCCTGACGCTATACAAAGTTGGATGGCCGCCCGGCAAAAAGAATTTGATGCGTTGCCCGATGATGAATCTCCGTTCCCCACACAATTTTAGCTTACCGCTTTCTTAACGAGTGCGATGATTTTTGTCTCTTCGGCAAGCGTCAATTTTTTTAGGGCAAAACTGGTTGCCCACATATCGCCGTCGTCAAGCTTTGCTAAGTCGCTAAAGCCAAGAGTCGCGTACCGCGCCTTGAATTTATCTGCACATTGGAAGAAACAAACAACCTTGCCATCGCGGTCGGCATACGCGGGCATCCCATACCACGTTTTGGGTTTAAGAGTGGGGGCATTTTTTGTCACGATCGCATGAAGTTTTTTGGCGATAGTACGATCGTGCTCGGGCATCTCGTCGATCTTTGCGAGTAAGGCACTTTCGCCATCTGCTCGTTCTGCTTCGGCTTTAAGCTCACGCGCGCGCTCTTTCATTGCCTCTCGTTCAAAGTCTGAGAATCCCTTGGATGTTTTTTTCTGTGTGACCTGCTTGTTGGTTGTTGGCATACATGACCCCCTCTGTAGTAATTATACAAAAACCACGTGTTTTATTTTTTGGATTCGAGGGTAGCGACTGCTTTTGCATTGAATCCACGAATCACAAGCCATAAACCCAGTGAGAATTCAAAAAGTGCGACCGGAATTGCAGACACCCCAGCAAGTGTAGACAGTCGCGCGATGACACCAAACATAACAGCAAGATAGCCGACAAGAAGCACCGGTCCTCCTACGATCCCAATCGCAGCAAGGCCGCGTGGCACTAAGCGCGACTTATACAACATGAACCCCAGCAAGAGGTCACATATGGCCGGCATAAAGCTCTGCCCCAGCAGGAAAATCCTATCATACATCATGGCAAGCATACGGCTTACAACCAACGCATCTATTCCGGCTCCCGCCTGCCGCAGACTCACAATCGACAACAAGAATGTCACACCCACGAATATCGTGCCGGACTCCAAAATTCGGGCAGCTACAAGCCCCAGTGCAAGAATTTCATTCTGTTTCTTAAGCACAGGATAGAGCACCACAGCCGTACTAATGCCCGCCAAGGCCACGACGATCTCAAGGAGTGCGGCAATTATGGTACGTGTGTCAGGGCCAGTACTGAGGATATATTGTGCACTCTTTACCGGACCATAAAGCACCAATGTCGGGATCGACACGAACGTAAGCAAGTAGAATAATCCAGCCACGAGAGAAATCTTTCTTGAACGAATCATCACACCATGTGTATCTTTCATGTCCACAGCGTAACACAATTCTATTATCTTTGTACCAAATTCAGCGAAGCGTAAGACTTATCCAAAAATAAAACACCCCGATGAGAAATATAACAAATCCCCAAAACTTCTGCCCTGCTTTGAACATCTGGGCTTTTTTATTCACTCTACCGGGAAATCCAATTTTCTCGATTCCTTTTAATAAAGTTGTCCAACCTAAAACAGTGACTGCGAGTCTCAAATCAACAACCCAAATATTGTGGAGTGTTACGGTAATTAATCCTAAAAGAAACGTGATGTATCCTGTGGAGACCGTAATCGCCTTGTCTTCTGTATATGTTATGACTCTACCCAAAAGGTTGAGTGCGATGGAGCCCAGACCGAGAATTATAAATGAACTTCCCCAAAACCGTGCAAGATATATCGAAATTTCCATGTCTTGATTATACTACCTCGCCGACTTCTCACTAACACAACAATCGAAGGGAGAAAAGCTTAGGGACGTCTGTTGTTTCGTGCCCTCAGATGAGGAAAAAGATACATATATATTCCAGTCAGCATCATAATGCTTAGTGAGATTACAAAATAGATACTAAAATCGTTGTGAAGGATTCTCACCAAGACTAAATCCAAAAAAGGAAGACGGCTAAAAAAGGAATATTTCAGTAAGAGACCGGTAATACTCATGAAAATGATCAGGAATGAAGTCAAATATAAAAACAACCGATGAATTATTTTCGCTAAAAGATATATCTTAATCATCATTGTCCTCTGTGTTAATTTGTATAGTTTTTATTGAATTTACGTCGGGCTGTTTTATAACTTTTCCATTAACATCACCCATATAAATAAAACCAAGAAGGCGAAATGCTTCGGCTGAGTGGCTCCCTCTTCCGTCTTTAGTCAAAAATGGCTGAGTTGCATCCTTTCCGCAGTATGGTGTGATCAGCCCTCCTCCACCCGGATGACGTGAAAGGAAATCAGATACAACATACACCTTATTTTCGATTATTATCCAGCAATCATTTTGACTACTATGTTTTGATACTTCGCTCGGTGTTAAAACAGTATTAGGATCTATCGAGATAGTACCAGACGAAGCGGTCAATCGAGAAGCTTGATTGTTGTAGCTCACCACACGAACAACAATGAGAATTGAAAGTATCAGAATACTCACTGTTCCGAAAAATAATTCGCTTTTTATACTAGGCTTCATTGTTTAATGCTATCTTCTATAGTAATCAATCATCCTTGCAACGGATCAAGTCAGAATCTATTATCAAGTTCTGTAGGCGGTACTCACACGCAATCTATTTTAATATCTTGTATCTAATATGGGTCACTACGCTGGTTCCGCTCACTTCAACTACTTCGAGATTGAGATTGGGGACTCCTTCAAAAAGACGCGTTCCTGCACCAATAGTTACTGGAAGTATATGCAACCATAATTCATCGATGAGTCCAGCCGTCAAATATTGATTGACAGTATTAGCGCCTCCTGCAATCTTTACATCCCGATCACCTGCTGCGGCCTGGGCTTGTTCGAGTGCTGATTCAATACCATCATTCACAAAATTGAATATTGTCCCGCCTTCCATTCGAATTGGTTCTCGTTCGGCGTGGGAGAGCACAAAAACCGGAGCATGATACGGAGGATTGTCTCCCCACCACCCGTTCCATTCTGGCGTATCTCTGCGGTCTTTAGGTCCGAACATATTGCCCCCCATGATGAATGCACCCGCGTCTAAAATAGCATCGAGTTCTCTTTTGTGATTGTGCTTCTCAGGCTCGGCAAACATCCAACGATGCATTAGGTCCAAATCAAAATTATCTCCAAATGGTTTCTCATAACTCAGGTTCACGCCGGCAGTAAACCCATCGAGAGTCATTGCCATACCACAGGAAACTTTTGTCTTGCTCATGTTGTTATGATAACAAATCCCAAACAAAAGAATACAAGCTCGAGTCTGAAGGAATAATACGTTAGTTCACGAATTTATTTACTCGGAGAAAACTCAATGATCCATTCAATACCGTACTTATCTCGAAACATGCCCGCATATGAGCCCCATGGACTGTCCCCCATAGGTCCTTCTACTTCTCCGCCCGCTGAAAGGCCAGTGAATAATTTATCCGCCTCTTCCTTACTTTCCGCACTTACCAAAATTTTGCTTCGATTTTCGCGTTCGTTTACTCGTCCCATAACTTCCGGAACATCATTTGCGATCAGCATAGTTGTGGTACCAATGGGTAACGCGATATACATTATTTTATTCTCCTCTTTTTCCGGCACTTTGAAATCGGCGCTGGCAATGTCTTTGAAACGTACTACTTTCGCAAACTCCCCGCCGAATACTGATTTATAAAACGTAAACGCTTCTTCTGCATTACCGTTGAAGTTAATCCAAGGATGTATTGTTGCCATAAGTTATATTATATCAAACGGGCTCTCCATTGTAGATAAAGCTCGAGCCTTTTTGCAATCTTTTTAATAGGACTACTCGTGTTGTTAAATTAGAAGTCACCAATGGAGATAACAGCGCGAAACTAAGCTATAATTCGTCTATTAATTTTCTGATATTAAATGTCTCTCATTTTTGGAATAAATTTATCTGATTGTGTATATGTCGCTTCCGATACGAGAGTCACGCATCTGCGAGAGTCTCAAATTGTTTATAAGGATTGCATTTGCAAAAACGTTCCCTTAACAAATGACGTCATAGTATCAGCTGCGGGAAGCGTTAAGTTCAGTGGTTATCTTTTTGATGAATTGAAGTCGGCCTCTTTCATTAACGATGGAATTGCTGAGATAAAGAAAGGGATATTAAAATGGTCCGCACATAAAATTGATAAATATTTGAGCAATAATTCATACGCCTCTGCGTGTTTAATTTTTGCCGGTCTCGATAGGTCGAAAAAGAAAAAGATAAACGGACAAAAATACATAGATTACGTATCTGAACATCAAAAAAAAAGAACCGCTCAACTGTCCATGAAGGATGCTGTGTTCAAGGGAATAAGTGCAAAGCCTTTTCAACCAAACCCCGAGCCTGAGCTGCCTGTCTGTGACTCTCAAGTATTCGCATTACTTACCGACCCAAGGGTAGGATTACTAAAAATTGAAGAGGCAGGATTTGGAGAATTTCTAGCATATGGACCTGAAGGATTTACAATACAAGATGTCCCGAAGACTCTGTTCGGACAATTGGAATTCGAAAAAGGTGATGTTTTTAAGGATATGAGTATGTTGACCGCGTTTATAAAAAGCACTGCGGAACAAAAGAGCTTTGGAACCGTCGGCGGCTCCGTCGTAGTTAACGCCGTTACAGAAAATTTAGGAACGTTTTTACCAACAGGAACTGTAAATCGAGTAAATATAGCTACAGGAAGTCATGAAATAATAAGCAAAACTGAAATCATTCAGGGAAAATTGTACGGCCAAACTCAATCTGGTCTAATGGTAGGACTTGTCGACTTCAATGTATACAAATCTGGAAGCAATAATTACATTATATAACAAAAAACAAAGATAGGTTATATTCTAAATAGTTTTCTTATCTCGTTTGGTGCATTAGTGAACGCTGAAGGCGTTCCATCCGTATGATGGTCAACAATTCTTCTCTTATCAGTTACATCCTGTATTAAAAATCTGCTGTCACTCGCATATACAAGCCACTCGTCAGTTTTAATTCTGGCTCGACCGTCAACACCAAACCTACTTGCATCGACTGTTCCAACTGGAATACTTTGTCCAGAAACACATGATGGAACGCCCGCCCATGCATAGGCAAAATGTGGAGAGCTGTTCAGTGCCTTAATAGGAGAGTTCGTGGAAAAAGCAGTTCCGGAATTTGGACTAATGATCGACCACCATTCTGTTGCGGAAATCAGTTTTGTCTTCATTTAATTTTGCTCCCCCGCGAGGACTCGAACCTCGAACCTCGAAGTTAACAGCTTCTTGCTCTACCGATTGAGCTACAGGGGATACGTATTTGCAGGTTTATTATACCAAATGCATGCTATCATAGAACTATGAACGCACAAGACATATTCTACTTACTGGGAAGCATTTACTTAGTAATGGGCATCATCGTGATGGTGGCGATACTTATCGCAATCCTCTACACGCTCAGAAAGCTCAATACAATTCATGAAAATGTATCAAAGCGTGTTGAACAAGAGATAAATGAGATTAAAGAAAAGCCCCGCTTGTTAGCCTCTTATATAGGCAGCATCGTGGCAAAAGGAATCAAGAACAAGTTCACCAATCGCGACGACAGTTAAGAAGATTGCTGTAATCGATCCGCTAGCCTCTCTTCATCTTCCCTCATTTCTTCGTATGCATAGAGCGGCAGAACCCGATCACCTTTTCGCTCAAAATGGGCAAAAGTTCCACGAGAAGCCTGTACCACATCGCGCGGTGCAAAGACCACCGGATCAAATCCAAATATCCATGAAACTGACCCATCATCTTGCCTCATACCAGTAAATACTGTGGCGTACGCAAGACCTTTAAGCGCCATGTATTTATTCTGTCCGTATTGTTCGTCATCGGTTAAGGGCTCATTACCTTTTCTCTTTTGTAGAATGGCATTTACTTCTTCCATGGATCGTGCATGCCGGGCTAGCATCATGAGTTCCTTTTTATGTCCATCGCTTAGCCAATCATTTGTGATGATATATTCTTCCATCGCTGCCTTTCGTTCATCAACCGATCGTAACGCATACCGACCATCGTCAGACTCAACATACGAGTACGGCTCTTCTTGGTCGGGAGTAAAGAAACAATCGGCAAGTTCCTCATATGCGATTTGGCTTGCTACATGGATACGTTTCATGATCATCGCAAGCGATGGATGATTGAAGGTATCAATCCCCTGATTTAATTCATAGGTTACCCTATCACCATCTCGAACTTCGTTAAATAGATGTTTAAACGTTGGCCATTCTTTGAATCGGCTCATTACCTTATTCTCAAGGATTGTTTTAATGAGTGCGGCTTTCGGCTCACGTTCTTTCATTTTAAGTTCAGGCCGCCTATTGACTTCGTCTTGGGAAATGGTGTGGGCCTGATCCTCGGCGGTATACCCAATAACATGGATATGAAGGGTATTTTGTTGAGTCGCAACATGTTTTTTATCTTCAAACTTTGAGTGATTCCAGCCGACAGTTACTTCGCGTACATCCGAGTTATCCAAATAATGTGCGGCCACTACACCCGCAGTATGAAGCGTACTAAATAGGAGGCCATCAGGAACAACAAACGGTGTATCGGTGGGTTCGTGGGTCGAGAGGTCTGGGATCACGAGCATGTGATGCCTTACATACGGAAACACCGGGGGTTTGACGAGCACTTCTCCCTTGTCGGAAGCAATACGAACGAGCGCAGCTTCCCGTGCATCGTCTATGAGCGAAGGCAATCGACCATCAGGAGGGTATAACTCCGTAAGAGATGCTCGGGCGACTGACGTGACGATCGGGGATCTTCCTGTTTCCAAGCTCATGATATGTCTTATAGTATATCACACGTGCCTCGATATCGTGGCAACGATTGCGCAGTGATCGCTTACGCCACTTACTACCCGTACCTCAGACACTTCATAAGAGGGTGAACTAAATATCCCGTCAACAACACTTTTGTGACCTTTTGCCTTGTGAAGGTGCGGATCAAGTGTACTCTCGACATCTGCGGGAATATTTTCGTGATAGGTGGCGGCTATGCGGTCTCTTAATCGTGAGCCACGGGGAATATTAAAATCCCCACATAGTAAAACCTCGCCGTATTTTTGTATTTTCCACATAAGTACCTGCAAGACGCGCTCCTGCAGTGGAGTATTTTCGCCCCCGGTCGACCACGTAAAATGCGTGTTGATTACCGTGAAGGATTGGCCTTCGATGGTGATCTCGGCGACCGTAAATGCACGACGCATTTTTTCGTTCATTTGCTCAGGAGCCTCGATATCACACCATTCCAACAGGTGCTGCGCATCGGGAACAAAATAGAGCTCCTGCTCTTTTGATTGAAACGGGATTTTGGAAAACGTGGCAATTCCCCATTTTTTACCGCGATAAATGGACGACGGTATGTATTGCGATTCTGTAGCGTGCAATGTATCTCTAAAGCGCGGCACCGTGTCTTCAAAGACTTCCTGTAGGCACACCATGTCGGCGTTTTCGTTTTGGAGAAACGGCATTACCGTCTCCAGGTGCCGGTCCCCTTCGATGTTTAGGGTGATGAGCTTCATGTTCTTATTATACGTCTTATCATTTTCTTACCAAGGGTTCAAAAGTATCTTACGATCCGCACGTATTGTAAGAAGTATGAAACGCATTAAAAAAGGCAAGAAGACCGACGATCAGGTTTTCCAGGCAGAGTCTCTGTTGGCATACGATGAATACGAGCCAACCGTGGGGTCTTCGACTGGACTGGTCTCTCTTCGCAGCCTCATAAAAAGATAGGAGGTGAGTTTATGCCGCAATCTGCAACAATAACCACCGATCATTCGGTGATCCAAGAGTGGGTTGAGAAACGGGGTGGAAAACCAGCTACGGTAAAACTAGCAAACCGCGAAGGAAAAGTCACTATTCTTCGGATTCATTTTCCAGGTCGAGGGAACGATGACGAGCTCGAGGACATATCGTGGACAGACTTCTTTGATGCTTTTGACAAGCATAACTTGGCATTTCTTCATCAAGAGACAACCGCCGACGGGAAGGATAGTAGGTTCTTTAAATTCGTACGACGAGCGAAGTGACAAGTTAAAACGGAAGAGCGAGTGGGGTTTCGATAATGCCCGGATCTTCCATGTATTTGCCCCACTTCACTTTGATAGGGACTTTGCCATTCTCGTTAAGATAAAATATTTCGCCGTTTTTAACCCCATAATCAAAGAGTTCTTTGGTGTACATGGTGTCATCGATACAATATGCCTTGAGCTCTTCCCATTTCCCCTCTTTATAGTAGTCAATCGCCATCAGGCCGTGACCTGATTTTTTCTTACCGCAGGTTGCCGAGATAACGTCGTTTAGCGCAAGCCGACGGCCTATTCGTTCTTTAATGTCATCAAGAATATCGAAGGTCTTAAATATCGTTATGTCGCCTGGGTAATACGCCTGTAGCACCGGCAGATCAAAGCTGTTAATGTTATAACCGATCAAATACGAAGCATTTTCAAACAGGCGGAAAAGAACGTTCAGCTCGTCTTCGAGAAATGTTTGGGTTTTACCCGTCGCAAAGTCATATGATGCAACAACCGACACCCCAAGCTTCTTGTGTTCATTAAAGTCACGAAAAGTATGTTTTGTCTCAATATCAAAAACCACCGGCAGTCTATGCATAAATTCCGATGAAGATTAGTTAATTTGCTTTTTCCGGACGTCTTCACGGAAAATTTCCATTTCGACAAACGGCGAGGTTTCGTCATCGAGGTCGTCTACCACAGGCTCGAGGTGAACCTTATGAAGACTTCGGGCAAACCGTGTGTGAAGGCTGTCGAAGTACTTGAAAAATATCTCACGCTCACGCTTGTTGTATTTTGATCCTTCGCGCTTAAAGAACTCGTCAAGCTTGCCGAGGCTCCAAAGAGCCTCGAGAAAGACCTTATCCTTAAGATCGATGTGTGTGATATCGCCCTGGAGCGGACGAATCTTAAAATGCATCATACGAACCTCGTCGTACATCTGCTGCACCGAAAGGCGATTATTAGAAATGGCCGTCTGAAAGTCTGCGATTACGTGAAGAATATCCTTCTTCGCGATATTTTTTCTCGGCATGGATTATAATTATGAAATGTTAAGATCGAAATTACAAGACGAACAGCTTCTGGCGCTAAAGTCGGGCGACCGCGAAATTCAAGCGCGAGCTCAATGAGTCTATTGATGCGGCCAAAAAAGCAGGTCGTAACGAGCTTGAGGCACAGAGCCAGAAACAACTCGAACTGGTGAATACGTATCTTCCCGCAGAAATGGGCGACGATGAACTTAAGGGCGAGGTAAAGCGGATTATTGCCGCCAATAAAGACGTCTATGAAAAAAATCCCAAAGCAATTATCGGTATTTTAATGAAAGAGCTCAAATCAAAAGCCGAATCATCACGGATACTTCAGATTCTCAATACTCTCCAAAAGGTGTAAACTGGTTGCATGCAGACTGTCCGAAAGACCATGTTGGTACTTCTGTCGATTTTTTTATTCTTCTCGCTAACGAAGACTATTTTCGATTATCGAAATACCGTCACGTTTTACCAAGGATTCAAAAATGAATATGAAAAGGTACATCATGATCACATTGCACTGCAGACCCAAATACTTCGCGAAAGCGACGAGAATGAGATCGAAAAAACGATACGGAATAAACTCAACTTACTGAAGCCAAATGAAATCGCCATAATCGTGCCCTTCCCTTCTCCGACCCCGACGCGGCTTAGCCCAACTCCTGCGCCACCCTATAAACAATGGCAGGGTGTTTTGCTTGGAGATTGATCGAAGGGTCTGTTTGGAGTATAATACGTGTATATACGGGGTAGTGTACGGTTGCACAGGAGGCTCATAATCTCCTAGACCGCGGTTCAACTCCCGGCCCCGTAACCCGCTCTTTTTACTTACATAGTATCGGATTCAGGTACGAGAACCATACATCGGCCATTTTGTCATATCCGTCTGCCGTGGGATGCACGTCTACCGGGGTATATTGATTGGTCACGGATGTTTCCATAGTTGCAGCATAGATAACGGGAAGTCCCTGAAGAATCAGCGCATCGATACCATCGTTAAGAGCAGTGTTTAGTGTCCCTCGCTCACCGCCGCCGGTGTCCTGGGGACCCCAGCTTGTTTCACCCGCAACTATGATTTTTGCGTTGGGCACATATCCATTTAGCTGTTTCACTAAGTTCACCACATCTTGTCCCGCAACAGCCGGTGACATTCCCAGATTATATACATCGTTTACCCCGGCCATGACGAGCACCACGTCGGGTTTCATCGAAGGCACGAACGACCCAACCACTTTAGAAAGCTGCATACCACTACTGCTTCCAGCGTTCCCCGCGGCATACCCGCCGAACCCGGCATGATCGTTGTCGGGGACCGATCCGGACTGATTAGGGCCAACAAAATCAAAGAGCGTGTTGTTCGCTTTGAGCAAGTTGTATAGCTTGAATCGATACCCACCCCGTCCATCGGTACCATCGGTCACCGAGTCCCCCAGCGGCATAATTTTAACGGCTACTCCTTTTCCTCCAACACAGCTTCCAGCTCCAGTCGTAGGCACAGGGCCACCCGATGGACTAACACCCTTGACGAATGAGGTTCGCCATATCGAATAATCAGCAAGTGAGACTTTGGTGTCGCTATTAAAATCCGCTGTTTTCGTAGTCAGAATACCGTTAAACTCTTGCCGCCACTTTGCATAATCAGCAATGCGAATAGTTCCGTCGCAGTCGGCGTCCCCTGCAGTTTTTTTCGCACATCCTGTGGGGGTAGTTGGAACAATCGTAGTTCCTCCTCCTCCGACATCTACATTATCGGCGCCAATGACCATAGGAGGTGGGTTGTTGCGAATAACTGACGGATCAACTTGTGAAATAGTATTGTGTGTATATAAGCGCCAGTTAGACGTGACCCATTTGGCACGACCAATTCCCAGGTTGGGAAGCTTGCCGTCTGAGCCATGGTTTCCCTGAGAAACGTAGGTATCAATGGCCGAAGTGATAAGATACTTTGCTTGGGCACGGTCGTCGGGTCCACCCGCATTTCCCAGAACAAGACGCGCTTCAAACCCCGTTACAATTGCTTTGTAGTCGTTAGGGTCAGGCACATTCCACCCGTCTTGCGTGTGCCAAAAATGAAAATTGTATCCACCGCCTGCGGTTATGGTCGGGAGCCCGTCAATCATCTGAATATTGCCGTCTTTTGCGCCGTTGTAATTTTCCTGAAACGCGGCACCCCCAAAGTTGTTTTCGTACTGTCCCCGGGTCCACTGACCCGTGCTTTTTGAAAGCCACCAAGTTTGAAAGTTTCGTATTTGTACACGGCTGTTAGACGCCGGATTTCCATCGACTGATTCGTACAAATGCCCCCATCCCTGAATAGCACCAAATCCACCGGGAAACGAAGTCGTGTCGCCGCCATCGGAACTGGTTTCCCAACTATATCCGGGGACGCCATGAGGAGTCCCCTCACTCGCCTGAGACATATCGGTGACAATTATATCGGCTAACGAAGCTGCATATACAGGACCCTGTTTCACGATGGAAACCACGAAAAAGAAGATTAGTACAAAAATTACGAGCGCTCGGCGCATGCATTCATGATACAGGGAATTATGGCTATTTACACAAGAGCGGGTTTAAGTATGAGAACCACACATCAGCCATTTTATCGTATCCGTCGGCCGTGGGGTGAACATCTGTTGGTGTGTATTGATTCGTGACCTGATCGGCCATGCTTTCTGCATACACGATGGGCTTGCCTTGTGCTTTAAGAGTCGCTATCCCGGCTTTTATCGCGGCGTTAATACTCAATCTATTAGAATCCCCCGTGTCATTTGGTCCCCAGCTCGTAAGCGATGCAACGATAATGGTTGCGCTTGGCCTCAGTGCGTTAGCTTGTTTCACCGCTTCTATGACGTTTTGACCAACTTCATCAACCGTCCAAGGCGTATTTTCATACCCGCCAAACATATCGTTTACGCCGCCCATAAAAAGAACGACATCGGGAGCATATTGGGGAATAATCGTGGGAATTTCTTTTGAGATCATATGATTACCATGAGTCGTGTCGTTCACACGGCCGACTTGGTATCCACCGTACCCCGCATGATCGGTGTCGGGCACTGTTCCCGATTGATTGGGGCCAACATAATCAAAGAGCGTGTTGTTTCCCTTTAGCAGATTGTATAGCTTGAAACGGTAACCTCCTCGACCATCGGTGCCGTCGGTCACCGAATCGCCAAGCGGCATGATTTTCACCGTTGTTGTTTTTCCTCCAACACAACTGCCTACAGGCGTAGTGGGTGTGACCACTGTAGGACTCGGTGCCCCCGAAGGATTTGTTCCCTTAACAAACGTTGTTCGCCATATGGAATAATCGGCAAGCGATACTTTGTTATCTGTGTTGAAGTCTGCTTTTTTGGTGGTAGCCGTCCCCTGGAACTCGGACCGCCAGATTGAATAGTCGG